>JBIIKD010000080.1:0-6690 GCA_044233345.1 Chlamydiia bacterium | reverse complement strand
AAGAACAATTTGTGATTGCTCGTAAGTATTTGATGAAGAAACAAGCTGAATTCCTTGCATCAACATAAATTGTCTTTCAAGAGGGGATGAAACGAGCCTTGCTACTTGATCTGGACTTGCTCCTGGATAGTTAGTTGTTACCTGAATTGTAGGGAATTCAATTTGAGGAATGCTAGCAACAGGAAGATTTTGATAAGATAAGACTCCAAAAACCACAATTGTGACCATAAGAAGAGTGGTAAAAACCGGTCGTATAATAAATGGTCTAGAAATGTTCATTTTGCTGCAGCTCCTAATACTTCAACAAATACTCCAGGAAGAAGATTAATTTGCCCATCTGTGACCACTTTTTCGCCTCCCTTTAATCCTTCTTTTACTTGAACGAAACCTCCCTGTTTTTGCCCTAATTTAATTAATTTCACTTCAGCTATCCCTTTATCTGTAATAACGTATACAAATTGCCCCTTTTGCCCAAAATTAATTGCAATTTCAGGAATAAGGACAGCATTTTCTACATGAGCTAAGATTACTTTTGCACGAATGAACTGTCCTGGCCAAAAAAGATGATCGGGATTAGAAATTTCCGCTCGTAGGGGAATCATTCCTGTAGAGGAATTAATCATATTATCAATTAAGACAAGTTTTGCATGAAAGAGTTGGTCTTTATATTCAGGAAATTCTATTAAGACGTCCAATTCTCCTTGTCTTTGCTTTTTTAAAAGTTGCATTACCATTCTTTCAGGAACGGTAAAGTCTAAAAATATAGGGTCTATTTGATTAAGAACAATAAGGGGCTTGCCGTCATTCACAATCAAGTTTCCAACATCAATCAGTCGTTTGCCTAATACACCAGTAAACGGGGCTTTAATGTAACAATAATCTAAGTTAATCTCTGCTAAGCGAATTTCTGCATCATTTTCTAAAACTGCAGATTCATAAAAAGCAAGATCGCTTACATATTGGAAATAATTGAGTTTGGCAACGAAATTCTCCGGAAGAAGGGGTTGATAACAAGCAACTTTTTCTGCAGCATATTGCATTTTTGCTAAATTTTGCATTCTTTCCGCGATCATTTGGTCCAATTGCGCTTCATAAGGCCTTGGATCAATGGTGTAAAGAAGTTGACCTTCTTGTACTTCGTCGCCTTCTTCAAAATGTAACTTTAAAAGCCTTCCTTCCACTTGGGCTTTAATTTCGGCTGAATTATACGCTGCTGTATGACCAATTCCATCTATATAAACAGGAATAGTTTTTACCTCAGCAGTCGCGACTTTTACTTTTGGAACATAGGTTTTTTTAGGCTCTACTTTTTTTGAACAAGAAAAAAGAAGCAACGCTGTTAAAGAGATGCCTACCCATATTTTTTTCATTTTTCACCTTCCATAGTCCAAGGACAACTATTTGTTAACATTCCCGTTGCAAATGCAACATCGATGATGGATGTATAAAACTCTTTCTGAGAATTTACATATTGCGCTCTAGCATCTGCTAAATAAGCTTGGGAGGAAAGAAGATCTAAAATATCGACGATACCAAGTTTATATCGATCCATCATCGCAGTAAATTCAATTTCTGCTGCTTGCAAATAACTTAATGTGTCGACAAGCTGCTCTTTTGACATTTCAAAATTATTATAAGAAGTGCGCACTTCTCGAATCGTTGAAAGCTCGACAGCTCTTACTGTAGCAACCGATTTTTTTAAATTCGCTTCCGCTGCAAGAATTTGGTTTCGGTAATAAAAACCAGTAAATATGGGAAAGGTAAGACTTAACTCTACCATATAATTCCCTTTATCTTGATACCCACCATTATACCACTGATTACCGCCCTCAGCAGTAAGATTTATTTGGGGGAGAAGTTGTGTTTTTGCAAGGCTTACCGCAGCTTCTTTAGAAAGAAGCTCTGCTTTTGCCGCTTTTAATTCAGGTCTTGTTTTTAAAGCTATCTGCACAAGCTCATTAGCGTTCATTTTAAAGGGGTCTAGCGGAGGATCCTTCGGAAACAGCCCTAAATTAAAGTCAACGTCACAAGGAATACCAAGAGTATCCAGAAGGTAAACAAACGCGTTTTTTGTAGCAGCAATTTGCCCGGTAACTTGCACTTTTTTCTGTAAATAATTCGTTTTCGCTTGAAGGACATCTGTTTCATCGAAAATGCCAAAAACATTTTTATCTTTTGCAGCTTGATAACTTTCTTCGGCGTTATATAAATCTGCTTTATAGGCTTCAAGCGTTGCTTTGGTGGAAAGGTAGTTATAGTAATCTGTTGCAACTTTTTTCATAACAGATTGAATTTCTTCGCTATGAGACCAATTCGCTTCTTGAAGGGCTTGATAATATACTTCCGCATTTGCACTTCTTTCTCCAGAATCCCAAATTAAATAAGAAAGTTGCACTTCGGGGCCATAAGCAGTTGCCGTATTTGCAAAATATGCATTGTTATAGATGGCACCTAATTTATAAGTAAGAACCTCTGCATCAAAAGTAAGGCTTGGGAAATAGGTGGATAGAGAGGAAACATATTGAGCTGCGGCGCTTCTTGCAGTTTCCCAAGTTTCATGAGTATTAGGACTATTAAAAAGAGAAATATCAAAAAGATCGCCGAGACTTAAGGTGTCTCCAGCTTTTGGAATTCTTAATGTGTCATTTATTTCGATCTCGTTAATTTTTTTACTTTCTTTCTTATCTGATGACCAGCCCTGATTGTAAGCCTTAGGGGCAAGAGAATAGGGGTCTATAAAGATGCTTCGTGAGCAAGAAATACAAACAAAAGAAAGTAGAAGTAGGGGAGGGGTGATTCGAAAAATATAGGACCTTGATCTTTTCTGCATATCATTTCGCACAATAGGCATTTATTTAATTATTGTCATTTTTTTATCTCACGACTATTCTTAATAGTAAATATAGGTGTTTAATTGAAAATGAAATTTATTATTGCAATTATTTTTTTAATAGGTGGTATTTCTGAAGCAAGTGCAGTTCTTCCTCCATTTTTTCAAGGAAAACGGGAAATAGAGACCATTTTATCTAGTAAAGAGCTTAGTCAATATCTTCCAAGTGGCGATCTAATTGCCCAGATTACAAAAACTCCAACAGGTTATATGATCATTACGAATAAACGTATTGTAGGTATTACAGTAAAGTATTCTCGGTCTGATCACATAGGCCCTGTACGTTTTAGTCTAAAATTTCAAACATTGTCAGTGTTTAATGAGGCGAGTGGGGATTTATCCGATAATTAAAATAGATTATAGACCTCGTTAGCTTGAACCACTCTCTCTATATCTGTGTATAATATATCTTCTTAAAAGATGTTGAAATACGTCGGATAATTTATATTATGTTGAAAAAGGAGTAGAGTGGGAATTTTCCAAAGAGTTTGAATTTTCACTCCACGTTCGATTCCGAATCGGGCTTTTACTTCCATCTACTGCATCTTGTCTTTCGTAACCAAAGGGACCATCATCAATATTAATAATATCTTCAGCTTCAGCGGTATTTAATTCAGACTCATCAAAATCAACATTTGCATTAGGAATTATGCATTCTGGAGAATATTTCATTACTTCTCTATCAGCCAATTTATCCCAAGTAGTTCCCACTGGCAAAAACGAATTAAAGTCAATATAGAGTCCTTCTGGAATACCCGTTACTGTTTCAGTAAAAATTTGGCTAGCAAAGGCAGCAGAATTAATTCTGATTTTTTCCCCGCTAGATTTTCGTCGAAAAACCTTTGTAATAGATTCCAGTGTTGCATTTTTTTGAGAAAGGATAGTCACTTCATGAACTAATACTTTTTTTTCTTCATTAGATTTGCTAAGCTGAATCTCCAACTCACTTACTTGTTTTTGGCTTTCAGCTAATTCATTAGATACGCTGTTTATTTTATTCAAAAGGTTTTCGATACACTTCTTATCGTCACCTATTTTCTTAACTGCGCTAGCAACATCTTTTTCGAGTTTTTTAACAATATTTCGTGAGCTTTCATCTACTCGACTAACCTCGGCGATTTCCGCTCTGTTTAGATATACTTCCGATCTTGAACTAGCAGCTGTTTCTTGTGTAGAATTTGTAGAACTGTATAAAGAGTGGAGATTTTGTTGATTAGAAACGCTACTGCATTTATCCATATAGAAATCCCCTTTTTCTCTTTTTTTTTGATATTACGTAGTATTAAAGATTTAAGTGAAATACAGCAATCAAAAAATATATAAATTTAATAAAGAAGGCGTGAGTTTTTTGTAAATAGAAAAAACACCCTTTTCTCAAAGAAGAAAAATAGAGAAATTTGGTACACTTCGAAATATTCAAGCATAGGAGAAAGTTGTGGCAAAAGATGTTTCAAAAGAAAAAATTCAGTTGTATCGATCAGAATTTGAAAGTAGCAAAAAAAATCGATTAGCACAAAACGCCGCACTTAGAACAGGTCTTAAACAAATAGCTCTTAATGCTCAGCAATTCACTAAAGTAAATCACAATTTTTCTCTTGTTGTTCCTGATGAATTATCTATTGCTGTACAGAAAAAAAGTGGTCGCTGTTGGCTTTTTGCTGCCCTTAATCTTCTTCGTATTGATTTTGCAAGGCGTCATAAATTAAAAAAGTTTGAGTTTTCTCAAAATTATCTCTTTTTTTGGGATAAATTTGAAAAAGCTAACTACTTTTATGAAAGCATTATAGAAAGTGCTAAAGAAAGCGTCGACTCTCGTCTTATTTGCCACCTTCTTTCTCATCCAGTACAAGATGGTGGACAATGGCATATGTTTGTTGGGCTTATACAAAAATATGGAGTTGTCCCTCAGGCAGTCTATCCTGATACAGAAGCTTGTTTTGATTCTCTAGAGCTTAATTACATTTTAACCCTCAAACTGCGTAAAGATGCATACCACCTTCGAAGCATGATTGAAAAAGGAACAAAACGAGCACAAATAGATAAAGAAAAAGATCGAATGCTAGAGGAGGTATATAAGATCCTTTGCATACATTTAGGAACCCCTCCTATCAAGTTTGATTGGGAAGTGCAAAATACAGAAAAAAAATTTATTGGAGAATATGGAGTTACACCAGTAGAATTTTTTAAGCATCATATAAAATACTCTCTAGAAGACTATGTTTGTTTAGTTCATAGCCCAAGAAAAACAACCCCGCTAAATAAAACATATACAATTGAGTACCTAGGAAGCGCGATTGAAGGCCCTTCTATTCATTACGTTAACGTCTCTACAGAAGAAATGAGACAAGCGACGATAAAATCTCTTAAAGCAAAAGAGCCTGTTTGGTTTGGGTGTGATGTAGGAAAAATGAGTCATCGTTCTCTTGGTGTCATGGATCTTAAACTCTATGATTATGGAATTGTTTATGACATTGATTTCACTCTTGATAAAGCTGCTCGAATGAACTACGGAGAAAGTCAAATGACTCATGCGATGCTTTTTACTGGAGTAAACTTAGTAAATGAAAAACCCACCCGCTGGCGAGTAGAAAATAGCTGGGCTAAAGATATGGGTGATGATGGATATTTTATTATGTCAGATGAATGGTTTGATGAGTTTATGTTTGAAGTTGCGATTAATCCAAAATATTTACCTAAAAACATTCTTGAAATCGCAAAACAAAAACCTACTCCCCTACCTCCATGGGATCCTCTTGGAGCGCTTGCTTAACGTAGTGGCAAGGTAAGAATTGGACCTGATGCTTTCACTGGGGCTGATTGAAGATTGTAGAGCTGAAGAAGAAGCACAAAAGTTCTTTTTGATTCAACATCAGCCTCTGAAATATAAAACCAGTGCCCTTTATAACGAATAGAAACAAAAGCATTTTCAGGAGCTGTCTTAGAAGAATGAATTTGTAGTAAATCCCTAACGACATCTCTCCAATCAAATTCTTTTCCTCCATTAGAACAAGCGCAAGAAATTTTATGAGTTAATTCATGAGCTTTAGGAATTTCTACACCAAGACTTAAGTAATACATACAAGCCATAAGAGATCTTGGTAAAATTCCACTCTCGATTTTTTTGTTAAATCCTAATGCAAGTTCAACAAGGCAATATTTACCCTCTACCCGCTCTTCTGTATCTGGAATAAGATCTCGAAGTTTTGTCGACTCAGGCCCTTCTGATGGGAATCCAAACTGTAGTGATTTTCCTATAAATGCTTCATTATTTTTATCAACACCAACTCCTAACTGTAATTTACTCCTAATTTGAAAATAGCGAAATAGTCGTGTAAGCTCCATAAATCTTTCAAAATCTGGTTCTAAATCAGCAGGAAGAGGTGCTGATGTAGTTGGTGCATTCGGTATATCATATATACTTTGCACGCAAACACGTAAAACCCTATCTACATCCCAACCTACATAAATCAGTTGAGCAATAGTTAAAAGATCAATCGGATAAAAAAGTTGAGATGCAAAATCAGGGCCTTCAAGAGGCGTGTAAGTAATCGTTGGGGTGTTTTGCCAAGAAGCCTCAGCTCCAATTTCTGCGGGATTTTCTTGATTAAATCCAGGCGCTGGAAAAACAGGTCTTATTTTAGTTGTATAAGAACACTGAGTTGTAATATTATTGACGTCCAAAAAGAGAGGGAAATCAACATAACGAAGTCGAACTAAATTCAAAAGCATCTGTTCATTAGTAGTCTTTTGAAGCGTTATGTTATAGGCTTCCCTCGCCCCCTGCCCATTCATATCAACAT
>JBIIKD010000079.1:0-6711 GCA_044233345.1 Chlamydiia bacterium | reverse complement strand
AATGGAGGTATGTAGATTTTGATAACAAGCTCGCCTACCTCAAAGAGACCAAAAACGGTCGTCCCCGAAGCGTTGCTCTTTCTGATGAAGTTATTGATGAGCTAAAGAGTCTCTATGAGAAAAGAATCCCTCTTAAGCCCCTCGTTTTTGCCAGTAAAACGGTCTTTGGCAAGACTGACATCAAGAAAGCTTGGGGCACAGCTCTCGAAAAAGCAGGTATTGCAGACTTCCATTTTCACGACATCCGCCATGGATTTGCAAGTCTAGCTGCTAGCCAAGGGGCTTCTAACCTCGAATTAGCCACCGCTATGGGACATAGAACACTATCGATGCTTTAACGCTACACTCACCTTGACGTACAGGTGACCAAAAAATTTAGTAAACAAATTTCTCAGCGACTCCTACAAGTAGATTCTTCATAAGAAACTACAAAGAGCTATCGAGCATGCACCTCATCCTCTATAATAGGAAAGAATTTCGACAATCCCTTTGTAGAGGATCCAAGTTGACATAATAAATACGAGATATCGATGCTCTTTCTTAAAAAACAGCTTGCCAAATCCCCACAAGGCTATAAAGCAAGCTGTTATCCCTACAACTAAGGCGTTATCTCTATAAGAAACCAAAATAATCAGTGCAACAAGGGCAATAGCGCATTGTATATTTCCTCCACTCTTCCACCAAATCTGAAAACGTTCTTTTCTTGTGATTTTTTTATCTATTTCCAAAATGGCCACCAACTTTTACTTGATTTATCTTCCTCTATTCCCTGTTGCTCACGAATAAATTTTTCTAAATCATCTACTCGTTTTTCAAGCTCTACAGCTTCATTATATGTCTCACATGCTGAGACAAAATCTCTAGATGCGTATATTGCTGGTACTATTGCTAATTCCGGCTGTCCTGCTGCTATAGTAACCCCTGCACCAGCCGCTTCCCACCCAGCCTTTGCAAAAGTCTCCCCTGCCGCGCTCTTAAGATCCGCAACTTCATCTCTCATCGCTTCAATTTCCTCCTCTAGACTATCGCATTCTCTACAACAGTGACAGTTCTTTTTTGAACAAGACAGAGTAAGATTCTCTATTCCACTAAAAAAGGGTCTAATCTTTTTTGGAGTTTTTTTTTCCGCATTTAATGTTTCAGCCCACAGTCTCATCCCATTTTTTATAGAGTCTAGGACCTCAACCATTTCTTCCGGAACGGCCTCACTCCCCCCTTTCATTTGGTTGGTGAGCTTAGTCAAAAATCGATCCTGATTCTCTATCTTAGCCATCCATAGAGGAAATTCCTGTTTTATCTCTTCATCTGATTTACCATGCACAGAAAATCCTATGTCATTCACAAATTCCTTAAACTGTGTTGGAATAACCTCATGAATTGTCCGATGATTTTCTTTCTTGTGTCTGGAGCACTCCGATGCAAATCCAGCTGCACTTAATAAGATGAACGCTACACATAATCGTTTCATAATTTACCCTCTATAAAAACCGAAGTGTATTTAAACCAACCGTTTAATGTCAATAATCTGTACTCAAAAATGTTAAAAGGGGTCTGCTCTTCCTCAGTTGTGCTGAATAGGATTATCGGGATATGATTTATCACAACCAAATAACACCAAGATTGATATGAACTTTTCCCTTGAAGAACCAAAAAGAATTTTGGATGAGCTTAGAACTTCCCTTGCAAACATGGAATCATGGTGGATGGCAGCGCAAAAAATTAACCCTGATTTCTCTCCCCTCTCTTCTGAACATTGGGAGATAAAACACGCTCGATGTTGCCTTGCTCATTCTCTACGAAAACCAAGTAGTACATGAGCTAAAAGAGGAAAGAGATAAAAAAGGACCGACTAAAGCTCAGGTTTGGTTGAAAAGCCCGCATCGTCGCACCTATAAAAATATCGTCTTTAATCCTAGAATTGCCGGGCACTACGAAGACAATTTCAACATTTGGAAGGGATTTCCAGTACAGCCGGTAAAGGGGGATTGCTCTCTTTTTTGGGACCATGTACGGACAATCATTTGCTCAAACAAAGAAAGTCATTATCAATATGTAAGAAAATGGCTTGCGCACCTGATTCAAAACCCTTGGATCATTGCTACAGCATTAGTTCTAAGAGGAAAGCAGGGAACAGGAAAGGGCACTTTTGTGGAAGCCATTGGCAAACTTCTTGGCCCTCATTATGCACCACTAGCAAACCTTGACCAAATCTTAGGTAGATTTAATTCTCATCTCAAGAATGCTATTTTAGTTCTTGCGGATGAGGCCATTTGGGGAGGCAACAAACGAGAGATAGGAGCCCTTAAATCACTCATCACCGAACCCAAACTTTTTATCGAAGCAAAGGGGCGGGATGGTTTTGGGATTGAAAATTTCAACCACCTAATTATTAGTAGCAATGAATCTTGGGCCGTTCATCTTGACCCAGACGATCGTCGTTTTTTTGTTCTAGATGTTTCGTCCGATCAAAAGGAAGACATCAACTACTTTGGACGCATCCGACAGCAGCTTGAAAGTGGTGGGTACGAAGCTCTCATGTACGATCTCTTGCATGAGGATTTAACAGAGTTTGATCCAAAGATCATGCCAGAAAATTTCTCCGGTTTTGATATGAAAATGGAGAGTGCTACAAGCATCGATCGCTATATTTACGCATCTTTAAAGGAAGGATTCTGGGATCACAGTGAACTTGAGCTATCAGAGAGATTTCAAGACACTAAAATCGAACAGTTTTATCAATGGTATAGAAGTTGGTGTCTCAAGGAACGTCAAACAGTGCAAAGAAAAGATGCGATGGGAAAACGCCTAAAAGCAATCATTCCAGGCCTTACAATAATAAGGGGAGCCAGAGATGAGCATCCTAACAGACCAAGAATGTACGTATTCCCCACTCTAAAAGAGTGTCGCCTCTCTTTCGAGCAGTTTTATAAACAAAACTTAGAGATTTAGGAGTAGACCTAGTGGTCCATGTGGGCCAAGCAATATTGCAATTCGCGCAAGAAATTGATCTCCTTAAAGAGCTTTATAATTCTTGCGCGATTTAGATATTTCGCCGGACAGCCTTGACCACCCTTCTCATAGAAATCAAAATGGTTTATCATCTCACATAACATCTAACCCGCTATAGGAAGAAAAAGTTATGAAAGGTAAGAGTTCAGATAAACTCTCTGCAAGACAACTGCAAGTGCTCCCCTTTCTAGTGTCCTGCTCCTCCCATGAAGAGGCTACCCGCCAATCTGGGATAAGCCCCAAACAAATCTATTCCTGGCTTAAAGATCCCCTCTTTGAAAGCGAATTAAATCGTCAAGGAAATGAAGTTTTCTCGAATGCCTTAAGATCTCTAAAAGCAGCTTCACAAAAAGCCGTTTCTACACTCGTAGCTTGCCTAAATGACTCCTCTTCTTTTTAAGCTATTCTGGTTCTTTAAGGTGTTTTTGAACCGCTGCCCGATAATTACAAAACTCACAAGTGGCAGTTGCTTGAGGCAAGTTCCCTGATTCCAAGCACCGGCGAATGTCAAATATGGTTGATTCCACCCAAGCATCATCCCCAACATAGGGAATCACAGAAATAGAGAACTCCAACCTTCCTTCAAAGCTTTCCTTCGAAGAATCCCCATTGCAATAAACAAAGTACCCCGTGTTAGATACCTGAAACCCCTTCTTCCTCAACAGCCATTGATAAATTTCCATCTGATTCTTATAGAGATTGCCTATATTCCTCATCATTTTTTAACAAAAAAGTAACCGAAGATCGCTTAATTCGAGTAGGAGATGTCTTAGTCAATTCAACAGGAACTGGTACCCTAGGTCGAGTAGCACAAGTTCGAAAAAATCCGGAAGAACCAACAACAGTTGATTCTCATATCACAATAGTAAGACCAAAAACGAATATGTTCCATCTCGATTTTTTTGGTTACATGCTGATAATGATCGAAGATTCAATCAAAGAAGCGGGTGAAGGCTGCGGTGGCCAAACAGAGCTTGCGCGTTCTATTTTAGCAGAAAAATTCTTTGTAAGCTTTCCAGAGTCACTTTCTGAACAAGAACGAATTGTTAACTTTCTCGACGAAGCTTCTGAGAAGACTAAGTATTTAGAATCCATTTATCAACGTAAAATCAATGCATTAGAGGAGGTAAAAAAATCTCTTTTCTATCAAGCCTTCACCGGGAAGTTATAGGACAACCGATGAACGAAGAAGAAACCAGAGCTGAACATATTGACCCTGCCTTAAGAGAAGCTGGTTGGGGAGTTGTCGAAGGCAGTAAAGTTCTGCGTAATCATTATATTATACCTGGTCGCATTGAGGGTTATGGGCAACGTAGCAAACCACTTTTTGCTGATTATGTTCTAGTTTACCGTAATCACAAGCTCGCCATTATAGAGGCTAAGGCCTGGGATACTCCATTAACAGAAGGTGTTGCTCAGGCAAAGAATTATGCAAGCAAGATGGCTATTCGATTTACTTACTCAACAAATGGCCAGGGAGTTTACGTCATTGATATGGAGAGCGGAAGGGAAAGTGAGATACCAATGTATCCTACCCCTGATGAACTTTGGAACATGACCTTTTCTGAAGCAAGTGTATGGCGTGACCGATTTTCAGCTATTCCTTTTGAAGACAAAGGGGGATCTCATCCAATTCGTTACTACCAACATATTGCTGTTGAACGCGTGCTAGAGTCCATAACAAGCTGATCAAGCCTATAATGACTTCTCCTCTTTTCCTGAGGATGCGCTTGTAAGGATTAATCCAGCAAATATACGTAAGAAAGGCAAGGCACCAAAAAATGGGAGTGTATTCTTTACGATTTTTCAAACCTTTATGAGTGGATTATCTGAAGATGGTCAGCCCTCGCCCTATTTTGGTGAGTATCCACCTGATTTCTTTGATGTTATCATTATTGATGAGTGTCATCGTGGTGGTGCAACTGATGAAAGCAGTTGGCGTGGCATTCTCGAATATTTTTCTCCGGCTGTTCAGCTCGGGTTAACCGCTACGCCTAAGCGAGTAGATAACGCAGATACATAAATCACCTGTAGTTTTAGACATTGAGACCTTTGTAGAACTTAATGCTAAACCCCAAGTTTTGATGATCAAAGATCTGTTCCATACTTTAAAAAAGAAGATTCTCTCACATCTAAAGCAGACGTCTCCCTACAAACAAAGAAGTTTTCTATACAACGATAGCAACAAATCTACCTATTCCTCACCAAAGATATCGGCTCTATTTTGCTCATCTAATTCTTTAACCCCATTAAATGTCCTGTTGATGCCATCTGCAATGATAATTCCACCTAGCCATCTTGCAGGAGGAAATGGAAGAATACACATAAGAGTCCCGACAAATATTTCCACACCACCTAGAACAAAATCAGCGGGTAAATTTTCATCTTCTATGTCGCTGCAGGCTAAGAATACAGATGTGATCCGATGAATTTGCATATGCATACTCAAAGGCAACATTGCCAAATGAGGTGCTAATAGATTTTGGATAGATGGCACCCGTGGAACTAAAAGCCCTAGGTTCCTTACCCATCTACAATCACATGCAAAAAGAGGTAGTGAAGAAAAAAAACTCCTCCGAGATTTTTGTGGTTCACATGGGCTTACCTTATGATAATGATCATAGAGCTCATTAATGAAATGTCTAGCTTCTTTAATAGTCATCGATTCCATGCTGTCAAATACAGCAATAACTTTGGAAGCATCTTGACTCTCAATTGCCTCAATTATTCTCTCTACAGGACTTGCAGAGAGTTTGCATCCAAATATCAATAGAGCAAAAAGGAAAAATCTTAGCTGCATCGTTTTACCATAAGAATAAAGAAATAAAGAAAAGCGAGAAGTCCCCATGAATAGCCCCATATGTGAGATTTTTTCTTCCCTTTCCATGCCTGCAACAGTCCTTTTACCACCTGTGGCACACAATAGGCATAAATAGCCAAAACGATAAGTGGTCCGGCAACCTCAAAGAAAAAACCTTTTACATACATACACATAAACACCCCTCTTCAATTGGATGGTTAATATAAATGTATCTTTAAAAACTCTCAATATTTTCCACGTTTTTTACGGAACTGCCCTGAACCTTTGGGGGTTTTTGGGCATAACGCTGAACAACAGCACCTATTCTGTTCTCAATAAGGACGGCCTCTGGCATATTCAGATGTGTTCAGGATGTTCTTTGATAGGGGGATCATAATCCGCAGGTCACTGGTTCGAGTTCGATAGCCGCTAAAACGCTAATCCCTTGCTAGTACAGTGTTTCATGAGTATGTAAACAAAACAAAATTTTGCATACGCCACCCTCGTGGCGCAAGCGAGGCACACCAAGCTCCTATAGACAACAACACTTCTCAGTATATCCCATCAATTGCCATGCGCTCTAACCCTAAAAAAGGAGGGTAAGCGATGGCAACTATTCAAAAGCGTAAAAATAAAAATGGTAGTGTTGGCTATAGAGTCATGATCCGCCACAAAGATTGCTTCCCCCCTCTCTATAAAACCTTCCCCTCTCTTCAAGAAGCCAAGGATTGGTATACTCTTCGTGAATCAAAATTTTGATTGACAAATTTTTTCCTTAGCCGCATAATCGTGGCATGAATTTTTTGACTGAACTAGAACGTGATCAACTTAAACTTCAGCACAGACGAGAACGTGATGGTCGCATACGTGATCGAATAAAAGCCGCACTTCTTCACTATGAG
>JBIIKD010000136.1:0-3944 GCA_044233345.1 Chlamydiia bacterium | reverse complement strand
ATGACAAGGAGGGCCTTTGATTGGTCAAAAAAGGAAAAGCTGAGTAAAAAGATGGCAGCTAAGCATAGATATACTTTTTCTCCGTGCTTTTCATGTAGATAGCGGGCGCACTTTAGGCCTACGAATAGATAAGATACGAGTGTTGTATATACGAGCACAAAGAGAAAAAGGGTCATGAAAATTGATTGGTAGGGGATGTAAACATTGAATGCAGTCTGAATGACAAGAGAGGGATCAATCGGTGGGGATGCTTTCCAAAGCCCTGAAGTAAGAGCTACAAAGAGAGTGAGCGTACAAATAAAAGAATCAATAAAAACGCCAAGGATTGCAAGTCTTGCCTGCCTTGTAATTTCTTGAGCTTTGGTCTCACTTTGAATAATCGAGTCGTAGCCAATTCCAATGTCTGCAGAATAAATAGAGCGGGCAGTGCCGTTTTGAAGAGCTAGTATCATAGAGCTTCCTGCAAAACCACCAACTGCTGCATGGCCAGTAAAAGCAGAGTGAAAGATCTCTTTTAAAAGAGGGGGAAGTTCACTTACGTGATGACCTATTACCCATAGACTCATGCCAACATAGATCATAATGAATGCAGGCATAAGAAGTGCGCAAATTTTCCCTACTCGATGAATTCCACCTAATATAGCATATCCAATAGCGCCTAATAGACAGATCGAGACGAATAGCTTATTGAGATTGCAGTTTACAGCAAGTGTGTGAGAAAGAACAGAAAATTGATAAACTTCAGCTCCATACACACACAAAAGAATGCATACAGCTGTCCCAATCCATCGAATTCCAAACGCTTTTTGAAGGAAATAGATAGAGCCTCCATCATATCCGCCCCATTTGTTCGGTTTTCTGTATTTAAGCCCTAAAAATATCTCTGAGTATTTGATTAAAGACCCTAAAAAAGCTGCAATCCATGCCCAAAAAATAGCTCCTGGTCCACCGAGTTGTAGAGCGGTTATAATACCTACAACATTACCCACGCCCACAGTGCCCCCAACAGATGCAAAAAATGCTTTTAGGGGATGAACCCCTTTTGTTGAAAGATTTTTATTCCTTAAAAATCCAACAAAAGAACCTATGATTGAAGGGATCGCTCGAATCTGAAAAAATCTGGTCTTTATTGTAAAGTAGCAACCAAAAAGTAAAATAAAGGAAAAACCTACATAACTCCAAAAAAATGCATCGACTTTTGATAAGAAAGTAAAGAAATTAAACATAGTTTTATTTAAAAAGGATCCTGCCAAGGCTTGTAAGTTTAAAGCAATCGCGTCCTTTGCAGGTTCCTATCTGAACCATGCCAGATTCGAAAAGCCAATCAAAGATAATGTGGTGAATGAATTCCTTTTCACTGTCGGAGTAAGAGGGTATTTCATAGCGCCAAGAGCGACCAATTTGTTTTAGAGACACTTTTTGCTCTTCATTTAGAGCAATTTGAGAACCAGCTAAAAAATCATCAAAGTATACCCAATTAGATCCACTAACGGGAGACATCCCTTTTTGGATTTCTAAAACGGCACGTTGATTAGAATGAGAAAAACGTTTTTGGATAGATAGAAAGTTATGTGGATGTTTAAATGTAATGTGACAGCGTTCTTCAATAGGGATTTTCACCCATTCTTCAGCAGTTGGTGTAGTTTTTAGTTTACCCTCTTGGATCGAGGCGAGTCCTAGAATTTGTAATTTATTTATAATCCGATCTGTATAAGGGGAGTATTCAATAGTAATAGGTTCTATAAATCCAAGCTCTAAAAGATCTTTCATATCTTCTATAAAAGAATATTCTCTCTCTCTGAATGGGATTACCTCATCTTTAATCGAATTAGGTTGAGAAGAGGAAACAAACAATTGATATTCATACCATTCAGTAAAAGGAGTGACAATTTCTTCCCAGCCATTGGCAGTTCTTTCATAACGAATTGAGGCGATTAAGCTAAACTCTAAATATAAAAGAAGCTCGATAAATTCTTCTTTTGTTAAACAGTGCTTTTCTTGAATTTCTTTAGCTGGAATACAAGTGCAAGGTTCTTGATGTAGCTCTTTTGCAATTTGGGCAACTAAATCATCTCCAGAAAAGTATTCTAAAAGATAACGTTGATAAATAGCTGGAGTGAGCAAGTGTTTTTCTATTAAAGAAAGGAATATGTTATTTGAAGATCTAGGAATAAGATACCAGTTAGGAAGGACGTCAATAGGAACGCTTCTAAGAATGTTTTGTAAAAATTCCATTCCAGGTGTAAATCCGTCTTCAAATTTTTGAAGATGGGTTTCAAAATATTTTCGCTTTTCTTTATTTATAGTAAGAGTAGTGCCGTCAAACTGAAAAAGACCTGTAGGAAGAAATTTTTCTATTGTGGGAAGGACTTCTTCTGTTGAAAGATCTAAAGCGACAGTTAATTTTTCAAGAGTAAATTTGACGGGACTAAAAAGGATTTCCTCAAGAATTTCATAATCGATAGGATGGATTTCACTTAAGAGAAGACGATCTCGAACATCTGATTGATAGTCGTAATCGGAAAGTACAACCTTTCCCCTCTTTGAATTTTTTAATAACTCTTGCATAGTTTACAATACGATCCTGATTTGAAAAAGAATCATAAACTAACCACTCCATTTGAGACAAGGCGGGATTTTCTTTGCAAAACTTTTTTCCGTCAGTATAATGTGCCCAATAAAATTTTAGGCATGAAGAAAAATGACAAATAAAAAGTATAATCCTCAAGAAATTGAAAAAAAGTGGCAACAGTATTGGAAAGAAAACAGTACATTCAAATCTGAAATTAATAAAGCCAAGCCAAAATATTATATACTAGATATGTTCCCGTATCCATCAGGAGCAGGCCTTCATGTAGGCCATGTAGTTGGGTATACAGGTTCTGACGTTATAGCTCGCTATAAAAGACAAAAAGGGTTCAATGTTCTTCACCCAATGGGATGGGATAGCTTTGGACTTCCAGCAGAACAGTACGCAATTAGAACAGGGACGCATCCACAGATTACTACACAAAACAACATCGACACCTATAGGAGACAACTAAGCTCTCTTGGATTTAGCTATGATTGGTCAAGAGAGTTTGCTTCTTCTGATCCGAAATATTATAAATGGACCCAGTGGATTTTTACAAAATTATATGAAAAGGGACTTGCGTATCAGGCAGAAATAGTGGTGAACTACTGCCCAGAACTCGGCACTGTTTTATCGAATGAAGAGGTAGAAGATGGAAAATCAGTAGAAGGTGGATTTCCCATAATTCGAAAACCTTTAAAACAGTGGATATTAAAGATTACCGCTTATGCAGATCGCCTTCTTGAGGATTTAGAGGAGCTTGATTGGCCTGATCACCTAAAAAAATTGCAAAGAAATTGGATTGGCAAAAGCGAGGGAATGAATATCCATTTTGAAGTTGCTGGAAAAAAAGAGTTGATCACCTGTTTTACAACCCGTCACGACACACTTTTTGGGGTTACCTACCTTGTTATTGCCCCAGAAAATCATTTGCTCTCTTTAATTACAGATCCAAGTCATAAAAAAGAAGTCGAAGCTTATGTGAAAGGGTGTGCAGGAAAAAGTGATTTAGAAAGAACCGATCTTGCAAAAATAAAAACAGGGGTTTTTACAGGCGCATTTGCGATTAATCCAATTAATGGAGAAAAGATTCCGATTTGGGTTGCTGACTATGTTTTGGCAGGTTATGGAACCGGCGCTGTAATGGCTGTGCCAGCTGATGATGAAAGAGATAGAGAGTTTAGTGGAGTGTATGATCTTCCTATTTCTCCTATTTTTGATGAAAATAGAAATTATGTTCATCCTGAACTTGCTGGATCTAGTTTAGAAGAAGCTAAAGAGAAAATCGCTCTGATGCTAAAAAAAATCAATGCTGGAGAAAAAGTAACAAATTATAAATTAAGAGATTGGCTTTTTTCCAGACAGCGTTATT
>JBIIKD010000188.1:0-2777 GCA_044233345.1 Chlamydiia bacterium | reverse complement strand
ATTGGGGCGAGCCTTTTCCAATATTGCACTTTGAAGATGGAACAAAGCGAGTGCTTGATTTAAATGAACTTCCACTAACACAACCTGGTCTTGAAGATTTTAAGCCGACAAAGGATGGGAAGAGTCCGTTAGAAAGAGTTACGGATTGGGTGGAAATTATAGATCCAGTTACAGGGAAAAAAGCAAAAAGAGAAACGGATACAATGCCTCAATGGGCAGGTTCTTGTTGGTATTACTTAAGATTTTGTGATTCTGTAAATGAAAAAGCTGCTTGGGATCCAGAAAAAGAACATTACTGGATGCCTGTTGATCTTTATATTGGGGGAGTAGAGCATGCTGTCCTTCACCTTCTATATGCACGATTTTGGCATAAAGTGCTTTATGATTTAGGTTTTGTTTCTACAAAAGAGCCATTTAAATGCCTTAGAAATCAGGGGCTTGTTACTAGCCGTTCTTATCGGTTAGAAACTGGAGGATATGTTGCTGAAGAGGACGTTATTGAGAAAAATGGAGAATTTTTTCATAAGAGCACAGGAAAGAAGGTATTTACTCAAATTGAAAAGATGTCTAAGTCAAAATTAAATGGAGTCTCTCCAGATGAAATGATTGAAGAGTTTGGGGCAGATGCACTTCGTCTTTATGAATTATTCATGACCCCTTTTGATCGAGAAAAAATATGGCAGACAGATGCTGTAAATGGCTGTAAACGGTTTTTAAATCGAGTGTTTGAACTTGTGCAGTCAGAAAAATGTACAGATGAGACAAATGAAAAAGCAGAGCGGCTTATTCATCGATTAGTAAAAGTGGTTGCAGAGGATTTAGAAACTCTTTCATTTAATACAGCGATTGCAAAAATGATGGAATTTTTAAATGAATTTACTGCGCTTGAAAGCTACCCTAAAAGTGCAGTGAAAAAACTGGTTCAACTTATTTACTCATTTGCACCACATTTTGGAGAGGAATGCTGGCAGATGCTTGGAGAAAAGGGATCCATTACTTACACACCATTTCCTACATTTGAGGAAAAATATCTTGAGAATACTATTGTAAATATCGCTTTTCAGGTGAATGGAAAACTACGAGGCAAAGGAGAGTTTAAAAAAGGACTCTCTCAAGAAGAAATACTTTCTATTGCTAAAAAAGAGCCTAATGTAGCGAAGTTTATTGAAGGAAATGTTCAAAGAGTGATTTATGTGCAGGATAAACTTTTAAATATTGTGGTGCAGTGATTTTTATTTGGATCTATAACGCGATTCTTATTCTTATTTTTAGTTTTAGAAGGGGATTTAGATCTTTTACAACTAAAAAAATTGATTTTTCTAAAGCTGTAGAAAGGAAGGAAGGAGAAACAAGAATTTGGATTCATGCCTCTTCTTTAGGAGAGGCAAAAACAGCAGCTCCTTTAATCAATGCGATAAAAAAGGATCTTCCTCAATCTACAATTTTCTTTTCTACGGGGACTGCAACTGGATATAAAGAAGCTTTATCAAATGGAGGGAGAATAGATTTTTGTTTTAGGCTTCCTCTAGATCTTTCTTGGTGTATGAAAAAAGTAGTAAAAAGAATTTCGCCAGATCTTTTTATATTGGTAGAGTCTGATTTTTGGCTTAACTTATTTCGCGCACTTAAACAAAAATCGATACCAATTGTCCTTGTAAATGGAAGAATTTCAAAAAACTCTACCTCCCTATTTAAAAAAAGCCTCTTTTTTTCTAAATATATGTTTTCTTTGATAGATCTTTGTTGTCTACAAGAAGAAGAATATGTGGAACGTTTTACAGCTCTCAACGTTTCTTCTGAAAAAATTCATGTAACGGGAAATTTAAAGTACGACATAAAAAAGATGTTAGATTGCGATCTCAGCCTTAAATTTCCGAAAGGAAAACGATTGGTTACTATTGCATCTACTCATAACGAAGAAGAGGAATTGATTCTTTCTTCGTTAAAAGAAGTAGATGAGTCTATTTGTTTTCTTGTTGCACCAAGGCATCCAGAAAGATTCTCTATTGTAAAAGAGTATCTAAATCGAGAAAAAATCCCTTTTAGAACAATTTCTGAAGAACAAAATGAAAAAGATCGTATTGTCCTTGTTGATAAAATGGGTGTTCTCGGTCAGTGCTTTAAACTATCTGAGGCAGCGATTATTGGAGGAAGCTTTATAGAGCAAATTGGAGGGCATAATATTTATGAGCCTGCTCAATTTGGTATCCCTGTTCTTTATGGTCCATATATGGATAAACAGCAGGGGCTCGTAAAATCCCTTAAAAAACATAATATTGGCGCCCAAGTAGAACTTTCAAAGCTCAAAGAGAGGTTAGAGGGGTTTCTTTTAAGTGAAAATCCTAAAGAGCCCTATCAAAATCTCCAATCTGAAATGGAGGGAGCTGTTGTACGTTCTTGGCAAAGAATCAAAGTCCTTTAGATATATAGTCATTTAAACTACTTTTGATCCTTAGTATACTCTTCGTGAATCAAAATTTTGATTCACGAAGAGTATACGTGCACATACCTTTACGTTAAAGACATTGTAGCTTACGTCGAGGTAACCTTTGGTGTTTTCTATACTGTTCATGGCATGAGAAGTTGGTTAAAAAGACACAGTTTTTCTTACAAAAAACCTGCAATCGTACCAGGTAAAGCCAATAAGGAAGCTCAACAAAATTGGATAGCTGAATATGAAGCGCTTCAGAAAATGCTTCGAAAGGATGAGACCATTTGCTTTATGGACGGTGTGCACCCGACGCATAACGTGCAACCTGCGTATGGTTGGATCAAAA
>JBIIKD010000088.1:0-6259 GCA_044233345.1 Chlamydiia bacterium | reverse complement strand
ATTCCGAAAAGGCCTATAATGAGTAATTTTTTTCTTCCAACCCTATCTATCCAAAAAAGAGCAAATACCGTTGCAATCACATTTACTATCCCGATTCCAAGGGTTGCAAGAAGCCCTGAAGACAACCCACTAAATCCCGCTAAATTAAAAATAATGGGGCCGTAGTAAATAATCGTATTGATCCCTGTAAACTGCTGAAAAAGGGGAAGAAAAATAGCGACCAATAGCCCTTTTTTAACCATTCCCTGATGATAGGTGGTTTTTTTCACGATAGTTCCTGGAATAAAAAAAAGAAAGACTCCAGCAAAACAAGTAATCACGAAAGGAATAAAAAATGCAGCTCGCCAATTTTCGGTATTTGATAGAGCCCAATTGGTAAAGTAAGCCACTAAAATGCCAATCGTCACGGAAAGTTGATAAAAGGTAACAATTGCTCCACGATTTTTAGAAGGGGAAATTTCTGCAAGATAGAGAGGAATCGCAACTGATGTGATCCCTACGCCAATACCCGCCAAAAAACGCCCTACCATAAGCTCATAGATCGAATCAGCATAGGAGGAAACCAAGGAGCTTAGTAAATAAAAAAAAGAAGCGAGAATGATCGCTTTTTTTCTTCCCATCCAATCGGAAATGAATCCCGAGGAAAAAACTCCAGACAAAGCGCCTAAAATTGAAATACTTACAATCTGTTGCTTTAAGACAATATTGAGTTCAAAGCTCTTTTCTAAAAAAAGCAAAACTCCTGACATGATGCTGATAGTATAACTTGAAAGAATTCCTAAAAAAAGTGTCACAATCAAAATGTGAAGTGCTTTTTTTACACTAAAAACGCTCAAACGACCAACTCTTTAGTTTTCCATCTGCATAAGGCATGTAACCATAGAATATCCTAGGATCTTTATCAAATACAAGAGGAAGAAAATGTCTATCCCCCTCCCACATTGGAAAATCTCCCATCTTCTCTATAGGGACCCATTTTAATGTTCCTTCAGCATTTTGTGTTAACGGCTCTCCAGAAAATGTCTCTATAAGAAAAATAAATCCAAGCCAGTCTTGTCCATTCGGGCCAAATCCCTCCCAATTAACAATTCCTCGAAGTTGCATTGTGGTACATTCTATCCCAGCCTCTTCTCGAATTTCCCTCTTCATACTCGTCGCGGCATCTTCAGAGGATTCCATTTTCCCGCCAAGGCCGTTGTACTTTCCTTCGTGATAATCCTTTTCCTTTCGATTTCTATGGATAAGGAGAACCTCTTTTCCATTCAATGAAAGAATATATCCAAGCGTTCCAAGTATTGGTCTATAAGACATTGAGTGTTGTTTTTCCTTTTTTAGGTAAGCCTGCAATCACCCGTCCAATAAGATCATATCCCGCAACATCTGTAATCTGCACATCGTAGTATTCACCAAGTTTTTCGACTTTACGCCAATCGTTTAGGATTACTTCCCCATCAATTTCTGGGCATTGACCAAAAAATCTTCCCGTAAGAAGGGCCTCTGATTCTGGATGATACTTCTCAACCAATACGCTTAAGGTCTTTCCTATGTATTTTCGATTATTTTTCTTTACAACCTCAGCTTGTATAAGGGCTAACTCTTTTTCTCTTTCCTCTTTTATCTCTTCTGAAAGGTGTCCATCTAATTTTGCTGAATAAGTCCCTTCTTCCTTAGAGTATTTAAAGATTCCGACGTTATCAAGCTTTGCATCTTGAACAAAGTGGACAAGCTTCTCAAACTGCTCTTTTGTTTCCCCTGGAAATCCCACCATAAGTGAGGTTCGAATCACAATATCAGGAAGGTGCTCTCTAAGCTTTTGAATGATCTCACGAATTTGCTTTTCATCTGTTTTTCGATGCATCCTTTTTAAAACTTCATCATCAATATGCTGAATAGGCATATCCAGATAAGGGAGTATTTTCTTTTCCTGTTTAAGAAGAGCTATCATTTCATCATCAATTTCATCTGGATAAAGATATAGTAGTCTGATTCGGTAATCCCCTTCAACTTTAACCATTTCTCTTAAAAGTGCTGCAAGTGCCCCCTTTTCTCCTCGGTCTTTTCCAAAATCTCCTAAATCTTGGGCTATCAAAATAATCTCTTTCGCACCACCCGCCAAAAGAGCTCGAAACTCTCGAATTACCTGAAAAACTTCTTTACTCTGTAAAGGTCCTTTGATGCTTGGAATCATACAAAAAGCGCATCTTTTCTTACACCCTTCCGCTATTTTCAAGTAGGCATACTGCCTTGGAGTAGAGACTGTCCTTGGTACTTCCCCCATTTGAAGGTAACTTTTAGCTGTTCCTACCGCTTCCCCTTTCTCTTTTGATTCAATCGCTTGAAAAATTTTATCGACATCGCCTGCACTTAAAAAATAGTGGATCTCAGGAAAAGCCTTTTGAAGCTCTCCTTGATGAAGTCGCACCATACATCCCGCAACAATAATTTTAGCGTTCTCTTTTTTTTCTGCAAAAAGGCGTTTTAATGAATCAAAAGCCTCATTTCTTGCACTTTCAAGAAATCCACATGTATTGATCACCAAATAATCTGCCTTTTTTGAATCCTCTGTAGGCGTAAAGCCTGCCTGAAGAACAATACCTAGCATTACTTCAGTGTCTACTAAATTTCTTGCACATCCAAGACTTGTAAAATGAATCTTCCGACCCATAACCCCTCTTAATTCTAAATTTTTGTCAGAAATGATACCTTCATTGCCCAATTCGATCAAGATTTCGTTGAAAAACTCTACCTAAGCTTGTTATAGTGCATAAATATCGTATTTCTGAGAATTTTTTGGACATAGCAAGACACATAATAAAAAAATTACTGTTGTTTTTCGCCACTTTATTGATTGTGGTAACGCTCACTTTTATTTTAATGAAGTCAATACCAGGTGACCCATTTCTTCAAGAACAAGCAATTCCGAAAGAGATTATGGCAAGCCTACATAAGTATTACGGACTAGACAAGCCGATTTATATCCAATACTACAAGTATATAAAAGGAATTCTTACATGGGAACTAGGCCCCTCTTTTAAATACGAAGGGAGAACAATCAATCATATTATTAAAGATAGCTTCCCTATTTCAGCCTCTTTGGGATTACTTGCGTTAACATTTGCTTTAATTTGGGGAATTATATGGGGTTCTATTGCCGCTTCTTATAGAGGGAAATGGCAAGACCATGCTGCTATGACAATTGCAGTTCTTGGCATGTCTGTTCCAAGTTTTATTATCGCCACTATGTTTCAATATGTTTTTTCCATGAAACTTTCACTCCTTCCGATTGCTAGATGGGGCACGATTAAACATGCAATTCTTCCAGGACTTGCACTTTCTGCTTTTCCAGGGGCATTTATAGCTCGGCTTACAAGAGCCTCGATGGTCGAAATACTAGAGAAAGAATATATTTTAACGGCCCGTGCTAAAGGACTTTCTAAATTGACTATTTGGAGATCCCATATTTTAAAAAACAGCCTTCTCCCTGTCGTTTCTTATCTAGGAACTCTTCTTGCGAGCATCCTTACAGGAAGTTTTGTTGTGGAAAAAATTTTTGGTATTCCTGGACTTGGCTGTTGGTTTGTAAATAGCATTATAAATAGAGATTATACCATAATTATGGGGCTTACTGTTTTTTATAGCTTAATTTTAATGGTTTCTAATTTCGTTATAGATATTCTCTACCTTTTCCTAGACCCGAGAATCAAAAATCAAATTTTGGTGAAAGATTAATGGCTGAACCATTCGCTCCTATAAAACGAGTAAAAATCACTTCAGATCTCTTGATTAATAGATCTACGAATTACTGGGAGGACAGCTGGAGAAGGCTTTGTCGCAATAAAATCGCGATGGGAGGTCTTTTCATTCTTATTTTTTTAATTCTCTTTGCTATTATTGGGCCTACACTCTCCTCTCATACTTATTACGAAACGCATCTACAATTAAAAAATCTCTGCCCCTCTAGGGAACATTTTTTTGGAACCGATGAGCTAGGTCGTTCTATTTTTGTTCGTATTTGCTGGGGTGCTCGTATTTCTTTATTTATTGGAGTTTTATCAGCGTTAATAGACATGGTTATTGGGGTCCTTTATGGTGGCTTTGCCGCCCTTTTTGGGGGAAAGACTGAAGAAGTAATGATGAGAGTTGCTGATGTCTTATCTTCCCTTCCTAATTTACTTATCGTTATTCTTTTAACCGTTATCATGGATCAAGGAGTTACAACGATTATTTTGGCTATGACGATTGCAGGATGGATCAATATGGCAAGAATTACACGTGGACAAATCCTTTCTTTAAAAGAACAAGAATTTGTGACTGCCGCCATCAGTTTCGGTGCTGGAAAGATCAGGATTCTTTTAAGACACTTAATTCCAAATTGTTTTGGCGCTATAATTACTACAGTAACACTTACAATTCCTCATGCTATTTTTACAGAAGCTTTTCTTTCGTTCCTAGGGCTCGGCGTACAAGCGCCTATTGCAAGCTGGGGCACAATGGCAAGTGACGGGCTTCCTGCCCTTTCTTTTTATCCCTGGCGCCTTTTTTTTCCAGCTTTCTTTATTAGCATTACAATGCTTGCATTTAATCTATTAGGCGATGGTTTACGCGACGCCTTTGACCCAAGGCTTCGCAAATGAAACAAAATCCAATTCTAGAAGTAGACAACCTGTCGATCTCATTTAACATAAACAGCATAAAATACATAGCGACAAGTCAAATTTCCTTTTCCTTACATAGAAAAGAAAGTATCGCCCTTGTAGGAGAATCTGGAAGTGGGAAAACGGTTACTGCAAAAGCTCTTATGGGTTTAAATCCCAGTGAAACCTCAAAAGTAGATTCAGGTCGTATTTACTATAAAGGGACTGATCTCCTGAGCCTTTCTGAAAATGCTTTAAGAGAATTTCGCGGAAAAGAAATCGGTATGATTTTTCAAGATCCTATAGCATCTTTAAATCCCACTATGAAAATTGGAAACCAAATTAAAGAAAGCCTTAAACAAAAACATCGAACCCTTTCTCATAAAGAAGCTGTAAATAGAGTGCTAGAACTGATTCATTTAGTAGGGATTCCATCTCCGAAAAAAATCTATCATGCCTATCCTCACGAACTTTCAGGGGGTATGCGTCAAAGAGTTATGATTGCTATTTCCCTTGCAGCTGAACCTAAAATTTTAATTGCTGACGAGCCAACTACAGCTCTTGATGTTACGATTCAAGCAGAAATACTTGATCTTTTAAAAAGACTCCAAGAAAAATTTGAAATGAGCATCATTTTCATTACACATGATATGAGCCTTGTTGCTGATTTTTGCTCTCAAATTATTGTTATGTATGGAGGAAGAATTGTGGAAAAAGCACCTACTTTTGCACTCTTTGAAAACCCAAGACATCCCTATACAAAAAGACTTTTAGAATCTATTCCTCGCCTTGATTTAAAAAAAAATGATCCCTTAATTCCAATTGATGGCTCTCCACCTAAGTTGGATTCCTCTTTTTCTGGATGCCCCTTTTGCCCACGTTGTTTTGATGCAATGAATGTATGCGATCAAAAAAATCCCCCTAATATGGAAACTGATGAAGAACGTTCTGTTGCTTGTTGGCTCTATGCAAAACCAACCGCAGTAGATCCTTTGGAGGCTACATGTGTTCCCCCCTATTAAAGGTATCCAACCTTAACTACTCCTTCGCAAAAAACACAAAAACAACACACGTAATTCGAGATGTAAACTTTGAAATCTACGCTGGAGAAGTCCTCGGTCTTGTCGGAGAAAGTGGCTCTGGAAAAAGTACAATCGGCAATCTTTTAATAGGAAGACTTGCTCCATCTTCAGGGGAAATTTATTTCGATGGAAAAGACCTTTCCAAGCTTTCTAAATCTGAAAGACGAGAATTAAAACGCGATATTCAAATGGTTTTTCAAGATCCTTATAGCGCTTTAAATCCAAGGATGACAATTCAAGAAGCGATAGAAGAACCCCTTGTTGTATTTAAAGAAGGAAATAAAAAAAAACGAAGCGATCGCGTTGATGAATTGATCCAACTTGTTGGATTAGATTCTTCTCACAAATATCGCTACCCCCACGAATTAAGTGGTGGCCAGCGACAAAGAGTTGTCATAGCAAGAGCTCTTGCTTTAAATCCAAGATTTTTAATTTGTGATGAGCCTATAGCGGCCCTTGATGTTTCTATTCAAGCCCAAATCATCAACTTGTTAAAACACTTACAAAGCAAACTCAATCTCACCTATTTATTTATTTCTCACG
>JBIIKD010000011.1:0-18776 GCA_044233345.1 Chlamydiia bacterium | reverse complement strand
ATCAGATACAGTAGCCGTTCTTTACCTTGGTCAAATTATTGAATTTGCTCCAAGCGATGAGCTTTATAATAACCCTCTTCATCCCTATACAAAGGCTCTTTTTTCAGCTGTTTCTATTCCTGATCCAAAAATAGAAAGGGAGCGCTTTCGAACTATTTTAAAGGGAGAAATACCAAGTTTTGAAAACATTACACCTGGTTGTTCATTTGCAAGTCGGTGCCCAAAGAGTTTATGCCACTGCACCACTAAATCACCTAAACAAACCCATCACCCTTTAGACCATTCAGTTAAGTGTCATATTTATACAGATTTATCTGCCTGATCTAAATCATTTGTAAGGGCTATTTTCGCATCTTCTTTCTGTGAGGCTTGATAACTATCATAGTCTGTTTTAATTTTTTCGTTTTTTTCCATAAGATCTTGTCGTTTAAGTCCGGCTGCAGTTTCATTTAACACCTGTAAAGCTTTATCCATCACTTCGCGAAATGCATCTTTTTTATGGACTTCCTGCGCTGTAGAATAGTCATTAAGAGCTCGTTTAAATAAATTAACTCCATGGTGATATTCCTCAGCATATAACTTATTATTATCTTGCGGGCTAACTGCCCCTCCCCCTTGAGTTGGTCCTGCTGAATCCACTATCAGATCCTCCTTTTTACTAATTCTTTGTTGTCAAAAAAGAACGATAAAGTAAAATAAAAAATCTTTTACACAGGTGAATTCTATGCGTATTTTTTTTTCAGCTCTTATTTTAACCTCTAGTGCTTTTGCAGCTCAAGGAGATATAAAAAATCCTCCTGTAATAAAAACACCAGAAGAAATTCAAATCGAATTAAATGAAGATGAAGCTCTCTTTAGACGAGCTGAAAAAATGTTTAACCCTTGGTATGCAGGCCCTCTTTTAACAGGAAGCGCCAGTATGGTGCCTCCTGGATTATGTGTTATGCAGCCGTATATTTTTCTAACAGGAACATATGGAGCATGGAATTCTAACGGCAAAAGCATCAGCACACCAAGTGAATTTACCCTTAATCCCTCAATGTCCGGTATACAATTTGGTCTTACTAAATGGATGGATTTTATTTTCAACTTTAGTGGTAGTGCGAATTGGCAAAGTGGAACATCTGGTGGTGGATATGGAGATACTTCAATAGGACTCGGCTTTTGCCTTCTAAAGCAAGACCTTCATAAACCTAATATTAAACTTACATTCAGCGAAACGTTTCCTACAGGAACCTATCAAGGGCTTAATCCAAATAATTTGGGTCTTAATTCAACAGGTGCTGGATCATTTCAAAGCCAGTTTGGTCTTCGTGTCGGCAAGCTTTGCTTTTGGGACATGCTTCATCCGATTAATTTTCGAGCTTCTTACTCTTTTACAGTACCATCTAACGTCCATGTCTATGGATTAAACGCTTATGGAGGCGGCACTGGAACAGATGGAACAGTAAGTCCTGGCTATAATCAACAGTTCAATGCTGCCTTTGAATATAGCTTTACGCAAAACTGGGTATTTGCTCTTGATGGCGTCTTTGTTTGGTCTGCTAAAACAACCTTTAAAGGAACCCCTGGATTTACTCCCAATGGAGCCATTGCAACTGTTGGCAGTGGACCTAGTGGCCAACTTAGCTTTGCCCCTGCCATCGAATATAACCCAAATCCTAATCTTAATTTCTTAGCAGGTATTTGGGTAGATGCCTACGGATATAACACATCAAAGTTTGTGTCTGGTGTGATCAGCATGGTCTATGCATTTAATGTTAAGCATGCAAGCGATTAGCTATATTTTTTCATCTTGGGGTTGACAAATCCAGACGCGACAATGCGCTTTTTCAAGAAGTTTTTCTGTAATAGGACCTAAAGATGCATGATTTCTACTACCCAAAACAAGAAGATCCGTGTGCTCTTTTTCTATTAGCTCAAGTATTGATTTAGTAACGCTTCTTGCTCGAATCATTTTTATATGCACGCTTATATGTTTTTCAACCGCAATTGCTTGAGCTCTATTTAAAACAGCTTCAGAATACGCTTCTTTTTCAACGCTCGCTGTATCAATAGGAAGAGAATAAGGCATTTCCACTATATGAACAATCGTAAGCTCTGCACTGTAAAGTTTAGCTAGATTACATCCTATAACTACAGTATCTGTTGCAAGATGCCCTCTTGTGGGAAGAAGAATTTTTTTTATAGAAACTTCTTTAAAATCTTGCACAAGAACACGTTTTACCTCAACGCTTTCTGTAGGAGAGAGATTGAATCGCTTTCGATGATAAAAGTAGATACTAAGCCCGACAAGAATCCACCCCAATCCCAAATAGCGCCCTTGAGGCTTTGTAATTACAACAAGAATCCACACAGAAAGAGTAGACAAAGCACCAAAAACTGCAGTTAATGGAAGACTTTTTCCATTTCCAATCGGAATATTTAAAGGAGCCTTAAAAGGTCTTTTCACTTTAGGATAGCGAATTCGATGAAAAATGAGTGAAATATGGGCGCTAAAAAAAGCAAGCATAGCTCCAAAATTATATAAATCTGCCAAAAAATCAAGTCGACCTAAACTTGCAATAACAATCAGTGAAGAAAGAACCGCAAATACAATCAATGCAACATAGGGAGTTTTATAGCGAGAATGCAGACCATAAAACAATCTTGGAAGTTGAAAATACTCCCCCATGTTAAACGAAAGTCTTGAAGCTCCCATTAATCCAGCGTTTGCAGCAACGATCAAAATAATTGCTCCAAGAAGTCCAACCCATGGACCTAAAAACGCTCCTCCAATAGGCAAAGCTTTTACAATCCCCGCAATCGGATCCATCAAATAAGTTGTGCTTAATTTTTGAGGAGTTACTGCAGATAAAGCAATTGTTGAAATCCCTATATACATGATCAACAAAGTACCCATCGCAAGCATAATCGCTCTTGGGACTGTTTTTTGTGGTTTTTTTGCTTCACTTGAAAGCTGCGCTATCGATTCTATTCCTGTATAAGCGACCATTGCCATCGCCACCCCATGCCAAAATTGAGTCCATGTAGGTGACCATAAGTGGTTTATTCCATTGATTTTTAAATGATTAAAAAACTCTGGTAAATTTACAATCGTCACAGCACCAATGATAATTATTAGAACCTGTGTAACCACTGTTAAAAAAGTTAAAACTATACTAAATCGAGTCGAGTGCTTATTCCCCTTAATATTTAAAATCATCATCGAAAAAATAATAAGAATCGTAAAAAGAATCTGTGGAGCGACTTCTTTTAAAATAGGGAAAAAATACCCTAAATAAGGTGCTACAGCAAATGCAGAAATAGCAATCGTAACAATATAATCAAGTAAAAGGCCCCATCCAGCAATAAATGAAATTAAATCATTGAATGCTTTTCTAGAAAAAGATGCAGATCCTCCACTCTCTGGCATAACGGAAGACATTTCCGCATAAGTAAGTGCCGTACACACAAAGACAAGGCCCGCCATTAAAAGAGCAAGCGGCGTAGCTCCCAAAGAATACATAGCTGTAATTCCAAGGGCATAATAAATAGAAGATCCTAAATCCCCGTATCCTACTGCAAAGAGATCAAATACGCCAAGAACTCGTCGCATCTGCCCTTTATCAATCTGCGCAATTTTCTTCCTCATAGACTGAAAAATAGTCATATGGAGATTAATGTCTAAACAAATCTTATTAGATGCTCTAACAGTTCATTTATTATAACGTGAATCATATGAAAGACCTGATCATAATCTTCTTGTCCATGACGATAAGGATCAGGAATTTCCTTTCCAGGACAACTTGGACTAAAAGCTGTAGCAAGAAATATCTTTTTTTTCTCCCCCTCTGTTGCTGCTTCTTCCCTTAAGTGATTAAGAATTTCATTGGTAGCAACAAAAATATAGTCATACTCTTTATACATTTGTCTAGAAAACGTCTTAGCTCTGTGTTTTCCAAAAAAAAATCCTTCCTTTTTTGCAGCTTCTCTCATTTTTTCACTCATTTCGTCCCCTGTATTCCAATTAGAAATAGCAGAGCTATCTACTTCAATCAGATGAGTAAGCCCCTTTTCTTCGATCTTTTTTTTCATAAGATGATGCATAGCAGGCGATCTACAAATATTTCCCACACAGACAAACAAAATCTTCATTATTCATCCGCAACGTCTGCTGCAAGTCTAAACCCGCAAGTGCGATTCATCATTCCTGGATTGTTTCTGTGTCTATGAGAGCAGCGAAGATCCTCTGCCAAGCTTTTCCAACATCCACCTCGAAGGACTCTATATACTCCCTGATGAGGTCCTGTCGGATTAATAGGCTCATGCATTGAGACTTCATAATAGTTATAAGCATACCAATCCTCACACCACTCGTACACATTTCCTGCAACATCATAAAGCCCCATTTCATTAGCTGGATAACTCATAACAGGGGTTGTATCAGAGCTGAAAAAATTAGCCCTTGTTCTTTCTATCTCCGCTCCACATGGATAAATATTTATTTCTTTTCCACTTGTAGCAGCGATCTCCCATTCGACTTCAGTAGGAAGTCTCTTCCCAGTCCATTTCGCATAAGCCACAGCTCCATACCAACTTACTCCTACAACTGGATGTTTGGTATAACCAGTTTCTATGCTAAGTTTTCCCCCAACTCGATTAATTCTAGACTCTTTTAAAAGAATAATGTCGTTATTATTGCTATCTTTTTCTCCTCCCATTACTTGTAAAAATCGAATAAATTGCTCATTCGTTACAGGATGGATATCAATAGCAAAGCTCTTTACTTGGACTTTGTGTCTTGGTTTTTCATCTCTCGCGCCAATATTACTACCACGCATATATTCCCCTTCAATAATCATGACCATTGAAGTAAGTATTGGCTCTATATTTGAAATTTCTTTTACTTGAGGTCTATACGGTGCTACTTGAAGATCCCTTTGAAAAATTGCACCTGGATCTTCTTCAAATGTTTGTTTTAAAAGCTCTGATTCTCGAATCACTGGTTTTTTTTCTACTAAAGTAGCAACACCTCCATCTAAATCTGATTCTTGTTCTGCTTGTGAATTTTTTTTATTCGTCATCAATCTTGTTGCGGTTGAAACTGGAGGGGTTAAACTCTCTTCAATAGGAGACTTAGCGTAACTTACTTTTTCTACAAGAGAAGCTTGTTTAATAGGCTCTTTTTTCTCTTCCCTTACTTCTGGCTCTATTCGTTTGCCATAAAAACTTTCTTTAGGTGGAGAAACTTTTACAATCGTCTTCTCAACATATCCAAGCTCTTTTGCTGCGATCTCTCCCATCAAAGCAACCAAACTATCAGGTCTTTGTTCTGGATCAGAACGAAGGGTTGCTTGTATTAAAAGATCCCAATTAAAGGAAAATTCCCCTTTAGACTGTGATGGCATATTAAAATAACCCTCAGGTAAATACCCCATCAAAAGAAAATAAGCAAGAACCCCAAATGCATATGTATCTGCTTTAGGGCCTATTCTTTCTGGATTCCCCCCTAATTTTTGTTCTGGAGCTAAAAATGCATAGGTCTGTAAAAAAGAGCGATGTAATTTTGTAATTTTTCCTTTTTCAGGATTTTGGCTTGCATAGATCCTATCCCCATCTAGTCCTGAAATTCTAAGATCAATTTCAAGAGTCTCTGCTACAGTTTGGTAAGCCTTTGTAAGTATTTTTCCCTGTCCAATAATAGAATTTAATCCAATATCAGAAAGATATACATGAGGTATTCCCTCTTCTGTTTTTCCAATCAAGATATTATTTAATTTAAGGCTTGAATGTACCATCGTTTGCCCATCAAATTTTTTTCCATGGATGTAATCTAGTGCATATGCAATTTGTTTAAGAATTTGCATTACCTCTGTTTCAGAAAGGCGTTTTTCAAGTCCCCCTAAATACTGAGATAAATTTCGGCTTTCTCCATGCACATCTGCTATAAAATCAGAAACAATAAAATAGATTCCATCAACGGAAGAAACATTATGAACCTTGACTAAATTCATATGTTCAAGTGTTGCCACTTTTCCAATTTCCCTTTCAAATCTTTCTATAAAAACAAAGTCTGCGGAAATTTCAGGCGGAAGTACTTTAATCACAAATCGCCGTTTAATAAACTTGTGCTCTCCAAGATACAAAGCACCAAGTGGTCCTGCTCCGATTTTTCGAATGACTTTAAAATCACCTAAGTATTCCCTTTCCATAGCTATATATCTTTTTTTGTTAAAAGATTGAACTATACAGAATTCTTAAGAAATTTTGAATGTATTTCTTTAGCTCCGACTAGAGGTTTACTGCAATTTGCATGGCGACAACGATAGATAGTTGTTTCTCCTTGAATGGATTCCATCCCCTCTAAATGAAGAATCTTTCCGTCCTCTCCTCTTAACCAAACAACGACGCGATGAGGGGAAAACGTCTTACGCAACATCGCATCTATTTCATCACGCATATCTTCTTTTTCATTCAACGCTATATAAAATGTTTCTGCACTTGAATCTAAAAATCTACCAAGCCCCATAAGCAAATACCCAGACCCTGGACTGTGCGCAACTAAAGAGTCTTTTCCAGCTTTTAGAATATCTTCCGCTTGATGTAAGTACCCATCTTGAGAGGTAATCTGATAAAGACGAAGAAGGTTTTCCAAATGAACACTATTTCCAGACGGTTCACCTCCGTCAAACATATCGCATCTTTGAAAATGTGGAGTACGCCCTTCTTCTACTTGATAGAAGGCCCCATCCTCTGATTTAAAAAGTATCTCCGCCATCTCGGTAAGCTCTATTGCAAATGATAGATATTGTATTCCCATATCACATTCGAAAAGAGTTAAAAGAGCAGAAATAAGATAGGTATAATCTTCCAAAATTCCATCAAATCGAACTTCCCCATCTCTATAACGTCTAAGAAGTTTTCCATTTACATACATTTTTTCTCGAATAAACGAAACACCTTCAATCGCAATTCTCTTAAACGATCCATTTCCAAATAAATACCCACAGTAAGCAAAAGCTTCTATAGCAACTGCACTACTAGAAACAATCGATTTATCATCTTTAAAGGGCTGCTTTCTTTTAGAACGCTCTTGATAAAGAGACCTTTTTCCTTTCTCAAGAATCTCACAAACTTTTTCTTTTTCTAAACTAAATTTTTCTGCCAATTGAATGATCTCTTCTTTTTGGAAAAGAACATTTCTCCCTTCAAAATTTCCCTCTTTAAGAACACCGAAGTGCTCCATTAAAATAGCCCCTTCTACTCCAGGTATAACTTTTTCTATCTCTTCTACAGTCCAAGTATAAAAAAAACCCTCTTTCCCCTCTAATTCCGCGGATTCTCCAGAAAAAAATTCACCTGCAGTTCCCCTTAGTTTTTCTTGAATATAGAAAAGTGTTTGTGTAGCGATTTTTTTGTACTCTTCATTTCCGGTAACAACCCACGACATCCCATAAGTTTTTGCTAAAAAGGCATTGTCGATCAACATTTTTTCAAAGTGAGGAATAGACCATTTTGCATCAACAACATAGCGCGAAAACCCACCACCAATTTGATCCCAAATCCCCCCCGATGCCATTTTATTTAAAGTAAGATTTACAAAATAAAGGGCTCTTGGATCTTCACTCGTCGAACCATAATTCATAAGCATTCTTAACTGATATGTCATGGGGAATTTAGGCCCCCCTTGCAATCCACCAAAAACTGGATCAGCTACTTCAAAAAATTGCCCTATACCATCCTCATATACTTGTTCACTTGGTATTTCAAGCCCAAGAGACTGCACGCTATCCTCAAAAAGATCTATAACAGCATCTGCTTGCTCTAAGACAATTTCTTTATCTTCTCCATTCCATATAGATTTTATATGAATTGCAATTTCCTTAAGACCCATCAGGCCAAGTCCATTTTCTGGAGGAACATAACAAAACGCAAAAAAGGGTTTTAACTCTGGCGTAAGAAAAAGATTCAAAGGCCACCCACCAGCACCAGATAAAAGTGATCCCGCAAATTCCATATACATTTCATCAATATGTGGAAGCTCTTCTCGATCGACTTTTATGCAAACAAAAGCCTCATTCATAATTTTTGCAATTTCAGGATTTGCAAAAGACTCTTTTTCCATAACACTACACCAATGACAAGTGGAGTAACCTATAGAAAGAAAAATAGGAGAATTACGTCTTTCCGCCTCTAAAAAAGCTTCCTTAGACCAAGGAAACCATTCAATAGGATTTAAGCAGTGACGAGATAAGTACGGGGATTTCTCCCCCCTTAATCTATTTGCAGGATGAACATTCATAGGAGAAAATGAAACTATTAAATCCTATTTTATTCAATAGATTTTATGCAATAACACCCAAAAGCTTAGCGAGCCACCATGCAACAACTAAAACAGCTACCGTTCCGGCTGACCAAATTAAACTTGGAACCCATCGAACTCCCCCTGACATACTTCCGCGCTTTTCTAAAGTGCCTATTCCATAATCGAATTCATGTTCTGTCTTAATCGCCTTAAAGACCTCGGGAAAATCAAGAGATAATCTTTCTATATCAAGCTCTAAATAGATTGCATATTGACGCATAAATCCATGCATATATATCCCAGATAAAAACTTATCTAAATTTCCCTCTTCTATCGCTTCAAGATAATTTGTTCGAATAGAGGTTACACTCTCTATTTCCTTTAAGGAGAGATTTCTTTCCTCTCTTCTCGATCTAAAAATTAACCCAACTTCTTTTGCATCCGCAATCATAAAACACCGCCCCTCTATACACGTGGTTTTTCAAGCGTACATAAAATGGACAATATCTTCAATCTTTGCTATACTACTTCGTAATTATGGCATCTTCTTTTGTAACACAGATTGGCAGTGATCAGGGAAAAAAACTTAAATCTCACCTAGAAGATGAGGGGTTTGAGATGAAACCCTTAGCGCACGCTCATTTCTCTGCTCAGAAAAAAGGGATCTCCATCACTTATTATCTTTCAGGAAAACTTGTTGTTCAGGGAAAAGAAATGGATGAATTCATTCGCTATTACTTAGAACCTGAAATTCTCGAGAGTCTTGATTATACACATCCAGCCAATCTTCAAGATTTAAAACCTCATATCGGAATCGACGAAGCGGGAAAGGGCGACTTCTTTGGGCCACTCTGCGTTGCGGGGCTTTATGCAGATGAAGCAGGAATTAAAAAACTCATCTCAATGGGGATTAAGGATTCAAAAGCCCTTGGCGATAAAACGATCTCAAAACTAGCTAGCGAACTAAAGCAATCCTTTCCTTATGAAATCATATCGATCTATCCAACTAAATACAACGAACTCTACGAAAAATTCAAAAATCTCAACTCTCTTCTTGGATGGGGCCATTCCAAAGCGATTCAAAATCTTATCGCCAAAACAAATTGCGTTGACGTCCTGATTGATCAATTTGCAGGAGAGCATGTCGTAAAAAACGCTCTCACCCGCCTTGGGGTTTCAGCAAATCTTACCCAGCGCCATAAAGGTGAAACTGATCCAGTTGTTGCGGCGGCTTCTATCCTTGCACGCGATGCTTTTGTCACTGGGATCGCCAAACTTGAAGCCCACTACAACATTACCCTCCCTAAAGGTGCAAGCGCTAAAGTTATTGCCGCCGGAAAAAAATTCATCGAAACCTACTCAAAGGGTCGCCTTAATGAAGTTTCTAAACTCCACTTTAAAACCACGCTAGAACTTTAAAATCGAATTGGCGGGAAAATCTCTTTAAGCTCAATTGGCTACTTATTCGCTTACGCTTAGAGCGAATAAGCAGCCAATTGGGTTTTAAAGAAAAAAGAGAAAATCTTTCGACTTTCCCTTATGCCGTCCAAGATGTTTTTCTATAATTAGTCTAGGTGAAGCTCAAAAGACTCAACAAAGAAATTGTAGTGAGACTCTTCGTAGTTTGGAATTTCACATTCCATAGCAAGCAAGTATAAAGAGTTGTTTGCCTGAATTGCTCTTCCTTTGAAGTATACTTGATCTGTGCGGATAAAGAAATCCATTCCAGGATATCCTTGCACTTCGATAAGGTCTGCTCCAAGCAATCTATTTTTAGAATTTTGCGCAATTAACGTGTTTAGAAAATACTCTAAGTTTTTTACAGCATCTTCTTGATTCACTTTACCGGGATACTGCGCAATTAAGACCATAAACACTTCTTTTCGGTTATGATCTGCTACGTAAACATAGTATTGGAGTTCTTTTTCCTCCCCCTTCATCGCCATTTTTTGTTGCAGTTGTTCCGGCATTTTTGGAAAGGTAGCACTACACCTTCCTTCTGAAGAATGTACTTTTTTCCAGTTTTTAAAATCAGGGCTTGTTTGATCTTGCTTTACTTCCATAAAAAGGGAAGTATCGATCACTTTAGCGCTAATAGGCTTTGCAACAAGAAGCAAGCCGAGGAACGTTGCGAACGCCTTTTTCATAAATTTCATTCTATTATTACCCATTTTCTATTTCCTTCCTTTAAAGGTGTAAAAAGGCCCTCACAGCCAATGATTGCAGCATAAAACTTTTTGCGATAATCCAATCAAAAATGTTGTCTACAATCAATAGGATCCCCCAACTGATTAGCACATTCCAGATCATCACCCAAGCAGAACATCCCTGAACCTCACCCAACGTATGGAACAAGATTACCGCCTGCCAAATCTTAAATATAACTTGCATTCCGACTAAACCTATCACTGCTATAGGAAGTACATTTCCCATAATCAACGCAGGAGTAAATGCAAGCTGACCATAAATTCCGATTAATCCCACCCAAGAAAGAATCATAAAAAATTGGGTAACTTGCACTCTTAAGTATGCCTGATAGACATCCTCATAAGAGGCATTCCCATTAAAAATCTTCCCTGTCCAATAAAGAACAAAAGCCCCCAAGTATACAAGCGCATAACCAACAGGAATTGCAAGAACTAAACTTGAAACAATGATCCACAAGACATTTAGGTAATTTCCAACATAGAAGGAATAAGCTTTTTTAAAAATCCAAACAAGCCCGATCATTCCAGCAAGAATCGACCCAGAGCTCCTCTTTCCCCCTCTGAGCGCTTGGATGAATCCCCTTGGATCAACCATTACTTTAAACGGGTTTATTTTTTCCTTTTTTTCCATATATTCTGATTTATCAGATTTATTTCTTTTTTTCTTATAATTTTACATTATGAATGTATTTTTAATTTAACAAGATAAACAATAATTTTTTTTTAATTATTGCAAAGCTTTGAAATTAAGAACAAAAGGAAATAATTAAAATTATGACAAGAACTGCGTAAACGGGTACCTTTACTATTTTGATACCGAAAAGCTTATAGAAGATATTCAATACGCAAAGCGTCAGAAGTGATGGATAAAACACCTGAAGAACTGGCGCTAAAAGAGCCAAAATTCCAGAAAATTCAAGTGTCGAAATAAGAATAGAGATCGTTAAAACCCCTATTAAAATATACTTATAAGGAATTTTATTCTGAAAAACTTTCTCTTGAAGGTATTCACCAGTAACAGATGAAAGAGCAATTGCTGTTGTTAAACAGGAAAGAAGAACAAATCCCCCTATAATTACACCCCCAAGAGTTCCAAAAATAAGATACCCCATTTCCCCTAAATACTGCCCTCTAGAAAGCTCTGAAAGAGAAGGTCCAAGAACAGCCGCTGAAAGTGTAAGACCTATATATACAAAGGCAAGCAAAAAAGCTCCTAAAATAGATGCTTTTACAAGCTCCTTAGAAACAGATTTGCTATCTACCTGATTTTCCATATCTGCTTTAAACCTTTCGTAGACTATCGCAGAAAAGAAAAATGTAGCGAGGAGATCCATTGTGTTATATCCCTCAAGAATTCCTATGCCAAATGCTTCATAAGAAGTTACACAGTGCTGGGCAAGTCCACCTGGATAGGAAAAAAATGCGCCTACAATCATAACCCCCAAAAGAATAAAAAATGGAGGAGTCATGTAAGAGCCTATAATATCAATAATACGTCTTTTTTTCACACAACAGGCGTAAATAACGAAAGCAAATAAAGCGCTAAATAAAACAACTGGAATACCAGGAAGATAAACGCTAATCGTTGAATAGGTCAAACTAATGCACCTAGGAATCGCCCCGAAGGGTCCAAGAACACACATAATAATAAAGATTAGGATTTGTCCGGGAACTTTCCCCATCCGATTAAAGAATTTTTTGTAATCACCCTCATAAAGAATTGATGCCATTAATCCAACAAAAGGAATAATAATAGCAGTACAAAAAAGTCCAAGAAGGGCCCAAAAGACCTCACCCATGACCGCTTTTCCGAGAATTAGAGGAAAAATTACATTCCCCGCTCCAAAAAACATAGAAAATAGAGCAAGACCGCCCACAATCCAGCGGCGACTCTTTATTACCTTATGTTTTATTACCAGTTCACTCATGATGGGTATAAGTCTAGCTAATAGACAGATACTTTACAAGCGCTGAGGAAAGATCTGGATACTTAAATAGATAGCCAGATTCAACCAATTTTTTTGGCTCTATTCTACTAGAAGAGAGAAGAATTTCACTCGCCATCCTTCCCCATAACATTTTTAAAACGAATACTGGGATATGCAAACCGACGGGTCTCCCTATTTTTTTACAAAGAAGCTCTGTAAACATTTTATTCGAGACTGGACAAGGGGATACAATATTTATAGCCCCCTCTATTTCATTATGTTGTATTACATGATAAAGAGCGCCAATGACATCCTCAATAGCAATCCAACTCATATACTGTTTTCCATTCCCAAGAGATCCCCCAACGCCTTTTTTAAATAATGGAAGGATCTTTTTTAACATTCCCCCATTAGGACTTAACACTGTTCCGAAACGGCAGTGGACAACTCGAACCCCCCTTTCCTTAAGAGAATCAGAAGCCCGCTCCCAAGCATTACACACCTCTGAAAGAAAAAAGCCACCCACCTCCCCACTTTCATCTATGAATAGATCCCCTGTATCTCCATAAAAACCCACTGCAGAAGCACAAAGAAATATTTTAGGTGGAGATGCAAGCTTAGAGAGATTCTTAACAAGCATTTCTGTGCTTTCTACCCGACTTTTTTTAATTTCAAGCGCTACTTTTTTTGTCCAGCGTTTAGCTATGCTACTACCTGCAAGATGGATAATCACATCTATTCCGTCAAAGTTCCCATCCAAAAATTCTTCCCTTTTAATCTGTCGGACAGGGCATCCCATGTCGGTAAAGAACTTTGTGAGAGAAGAGCCTATAAGGCCACTAGCCCCACTAATCGCTAGATTGATCATGATTACCTTTTTTTGTGACAAACACGTAAATTATAAAGATAAAATTCATTTAAAATTATATTCATCTCTACTCAAAAGAGTAGACTAAAGAGCTTTTAAGTCTATCAAAAAATGGTTGACTATCAGGTGGTCTTTTTGTACACTTCTTCGCATGTCTAAGATAGATAAAGAGCGTTTGAAGACCCTCCAAAAACTTTGTAGAATTCGTCTAGAAGCTGATGAAGAAGATCGCCTTCTTAAAAATCTTGAAAAGGTTCTAGATTTTGTAGAGATGCTAAAAGAGGTAAAAACACAAGGTGTTGATCCTTGCAGCCATATCATTCATGGCATGAAAGCCCCTCTTAGAGAAGATGAGCCTAAGCGATTAATACCAAGAGAAGAATTCTTGCGTTCTGCTCCTGATCAAATTGGTGGGATGATTAAAGTCCCCAAAGTCATGAAAGATGAACTTTAGAGGCTAACAGTGTACAACAAAACCGCAATCGAACTTCATGAAGATTACTTAGCGCATAAAATTTCAGCTATTGAGGTCGTTGAGTATTTTCTAAAACGAGCAGAAGTATTTGATACTCAACTAAAGTCTCTTATCTCCGTTTTAGGAAATAAAGCCCGAGAAAAAGCTCGCGTTCTTGATGAAAAACGGGCAGCAAAAAAGCCGCTAGGCAAACTTGCTGGGATTGTATTTATAATAAAAGACAACATACAGATGAAAGGGGAAATTACGACATGTGGCTCGAAATTTCTCGAGCACTACAAAGCCCCCTTTGATGCAACAGTTGTTAAAAGAATTGAAGAGGAAGATGGGATCATTATTGGAAAATCGAATTTAGATGAATTTGCAATGGGTTCATCTACTGAAAACTCTGCTTTTTTTCCTTCTAAAAATCCTTGGGACCTTGAGTGCACTCCGGGGGGATCCTCTGGAGGATCTGCCGCTGCATGCGCTGCAGGACTATCCCCTATCTCTTTTGGTTCTGATACCGGTGGTTCGATCCGTCAACCAGCGGCCTTCTGCGGTATTTTTGGCTTTAAACCAACTTATGGAAGGGTTTCTCGTTTTGGCCTTGTAGCCTTTGGTTCCTCTTTCGATCAAATAGGTCCTTTTGCTAGATCGGTTAAAGATATAGCTATGATTCAAGAGGTGATTTCCACTCCTTGTGAAAATGACTCGACATCGATTCAAGATCCACCTGAGCACTACTTAGAGGAGCTCTCTCTCTCTCTTCATGGAAAAAAAATTGGAGTTCCTTACTCTATTTTAGATGGACTTGACCCTGAAATCAGAAAAAAATTTGACGATGCGTTAAAAATATATCAATCCCTTGGAGTAAAAATTGTTGAAGTCGATCTTGATCTTATCAAGTACTCCATTCCTATGTACTACATTCTAGCGACTGCTGAAGCTTCAACGAATTTAGCCCGTTTTGACGGAATCCGCTATACAACTCGCTCTAAACAAGCAAAGACTCTAGAAGAAGTCTATGAATTTTCAAAAGGTGAAGGGTATGGCCCTGAAGTAAAACAAAGAATTTTGCTTGGCACTTTTGTTCTTTCTGCTGGATATCAAGATTCCTATTACAAGCAGGCTCAAAGAGTTAGAACTCTTTTAATTGAAGAATATGAACAAGCTTTTTCTTCTTGCGATGTCATTGCTCTTCCTACCTCTCCTACAACAGCCTTTAAATTCAGATCAATCCAAGACCCAGTTAGCATGTACAAACAAGACATCTTTACTATCTCTGCAAATTTAGCTGGAATTCCAGCTATAAGCATTCCACTTGGATTAAGTTCTGATGGGAAACCTATTGGATTCCAAATACAAGGACCACAGCAAGGAGATGCTAAAGTTCTTAGATTTGCACATCATTTTGAAAAAGAGACAGAAAAACATCCATTCCCTCCCCTATTTGATAAGGAAGTGACAGCATGAGTGGCGCGCCATACGATGAGTGGGAACCCGTTATTGGGTTAGAGATCCACGTCCAACTCAACACACGCTCAAAAATGTTTGGTCCTGAACCAAATAGCTTTGGAGATGAACCCAACGTCAATATTGGATATGTCGATACAGGTCAGCCCGGCGCCCTCCCTACAATCAACAAGGAAGCTGTAAAAAAAGCTGTTCGATTTGGACTTTCGATCGATGCAACTATCAATGAAGTAAGTCTTTTCGATAGAAAGTCTTACTTTTATCCTGACTGCCCCATGAATTTTCAAATCACCCAATTTTATAAGCCCATCATTATAGGTGGCCATATCACCACAGAAGTAGAAGGCATTACCAAAACATTTGAAATTGAGCATGCTCATTTAGAAAATGATGCTGGGAAATTAATCCATTTCCCTGAATTTGCAGGGGTGGATTTTAATCGATCTGGCGCTCCTCTTTTAGAGATTGTTTCAAGACCTTGTATGCGCTCTCCTAAAGAAGCTGCAGCTTACGGACAAGCCATAAAAGCCATCATGGAGTATATAGACTCCTCCTATTGCAATATGCAAGAGGGACAACTTCGTATGGATGCAAATATCTCCGTTCGCAAAAAAGGAGAGACGATCCTTAGAAATAAAATCGAAATCAAAAACATGAACTCCTTTTACAACATGGAGCTTGCGATTGAAGCGGAAATCATTCGCCAAGTCGATTTTTATTTAGAAAATCCAGGCACCCCAATGCCAAGTGGAACCTACCGTTATGATATAGAAAAAAATCGCACCTTCCTAATGCGTGTTAAAGAATCTGCAGACGACTATCGCTACTTTCCAGAGCCAGATCTCCCTCCCCTCGTCCTTACAAAAGAATATATCGAAGGCCTAAAAAAAGAACTTCCAGAACTCCCAAGAGCTCGTTATAAGCGATACGTAGACGAATTATCTTTAAGTGCTTACTCTGCTTCTGTTCTTGTAAACGACAAAACACTTTGTGATGAATTCGAGTCAGGCCTTAAAAAAACCAAAAATCCAAAAGCCTTTTGTAATTGGCTCACTGTAGAATTTATGGGCCGCGTCAAAGAAAGCGGAAAAACACTCACTGAATCCGGGATTAAAACAAGTGATATTGCTCTTTTAGTAAACATGATCGAAGAAAATATCATTACTGGAAAAATCGCAAAAAAAGTTGCTGATGACATGATGGCCTATCCCGGCAAGTCACCAAAAACTATCGTTGAAGAAAATCCCGATTACAAACCAATGACAGACACCACCCTCATCGAAACACTAGTCGACCGCGTCCTTTCAGAAAACCCCGACTCCATTCAAGACTTTCGTAACGGGCGCGACAAAGCTTTCCAACATCTAGTCGGCCAAGTCATGAAGCAGTGCCAAGGTAAAGCCCCCCCAGAACTCGTGCGCGATCTTCTCCTTAAAAAACTCTCATAAAGAAAGAAATCCTCTATTCTCCTTTCCTTGGATGGAAAGCGTCAAAAGAGCGGCGAAGGTGTGATTTCGAAATATGAGTATACCGATCTGTTGTCGCAATATTTGCATGCCCAAGAAGCTCTTGAATAATTCTAAGATCTGCCCCATTTTCTAAAAGATGAGTAGCAAAAGAGTGTCGAAGAGTATGAGGAGAAACCACTTTTTCCACACCCGCCAATTTTGTATATTTTTTGATAAGGCGCCAAACAGTAAAACGATCAATTCTTTTCCCTCGAGGTCCTAAAAAAAGACTGCTAGAACTATCATTTCTTTTTGCTAAGTAGCAATCTAATGCACTCACTGCCCTTTTAGCAAGGGGGACGATCCGTTCTTTCCCCCCTTTTCCTTTAATCCGAATTTGCGTGTCATCGACGTCGGAAAGATTTAAACCACAAAGCTCTGAAACTCGAATACCACTCGCATAGAGAAATTCGAGTATAGATCTATCCCTAAGTCCTTGATCATTCGAAAGATTAACGGACCCCAGCATCCGCTCCACCTCTTGTTGTGTTAGTACATCTGGAATCAAACTCCACACTCTCGGAGATGCAAGAAATTGGGCCAAATCCTCTTCCATAATTCTTTCCTCTTTCAAAAAGCGAAAATAGATTCGAAGGGTAATAGACATTCTACAAATAGAACTAGATGCATACCCAAGCCTTCGAAGCTCGAGAAAAAAGAAGGTTAGAGATTCTCTATCAACCTTCCCGTTTACTGTCCGATAAAAAAGAGTGATATCACTAGAGTACACATTTAATGTACTTTTGCTTAATCCTCTTTCAGAAGCTAGATAGATAATAAACGATTCAAGATGACCCATTCATGCATGTTATAGCAACCTGATTTAAAATACAGGATGAATCCTACAATTTACATTCAATATTTGTTGGTGTCGAATCCTTTCTCTCTTATCCCTAAGGCGCTCCTCCTCTTGATCTCTGAGTCGCTTTTCCTCAGCTTTTTTTACTGCTATAACTTTGGCTTCTTTTTCTTTATCAAGAGATAATCTATACGCATAAGCATTTAAACCAAGCATACATATACTACCAACAATAACAATTCCTAAAGTCACAGCATCTTGATAAAACACTCCACCAAGAACAGCGCTCATCACAGTTAGTAAAGAAAAAAGAATAATCATGATCCGTTCTTTATAACTAGACTCTTCAAGGCCATTCATCTCTTCTTTAAAACAATAAAGATCTATTAGCGTACCCATAATATTAGATACAACTGACGCAGCAATCCCCACAATAAATGGAGCGGTTCCTGCAGTAAATACCATGCTAGCAATTGTTCCGAGAATTCCAATAATACAAGTTGATGTTATAAATACAGTAAGCTTCCAGTTCGAATTTACATCCTCTTTTATTGTTTTTAAAAGGTTCTCTATCTGATCCAATGCACTTGAGTTGTAGTGTAATTCACGTGAAAGATCTGTTTCTTCTCGAATCTCTTTTTTTAATAATTCAACAGACGCTCCACCAAAAGTTCTTCGATATTCAGCTTCACGAACCATTTTATAGTGCGCCCACCCTTTCATGAGTCGAACAGAAAGGTTTAAACGAACCTGCTCTATGTCAGAAATAAGAGGATCATCCAAATTACTTTCAGAGATTACCTGATCTATAATTTGAGCAATTTCCTGTCGATCTTTACGATGAAGAATCTTCTCTTCATCCTCATTTAACATCACTTCTTCATGAATAAGGCTATGTAAAGGTTTGTTTAGTGCTTCTTGAAAAACCTTTTCCTTTTCCTCTTTCGATAACTCTAATTTATTGATAAGAAATTGAAGACCTGCCGCAGCTTTAGTTGTATTTTTACTGCACCCTTCCATTTTTTGATCAAGATCTTGCATCCATTTAGAGGCCTGTCGTGCGTTCAAAATCATAGGAATAAAACTAAATAAAGCACTTCCCATTCCCAGGCAATTCCATATGCTTCCTAATATGGGAAGGGCTGCTGCCGCAGCCTTAGCCGCTTGGGGAATAAGAGTTAAACCTTGCACCCCCGCAGCAAAAAAACCACTTGTTATTTCAAAAGCAGAACGAACATACCGAAGAAGC
>JBIIKD010000077.1:0-6805 GCA_044233345.1 Chlamydiia bacterium | reverse complement strand
TTACTAAGATGAAGAATATCTTTTGCAATCTCTATAAGCTCGTCAATAGAATACATTTTTATTTTTTGAACTGAAATTATAATGTTGTCTGTAGATTGCCAAGAAAAACAATGTATACGATTAATCTCGAATCCAAACCGCTCTAGAACATAAATAAATTTTTCTCTAGACCACCCATCCCAATGAACGGCCCAATTTTGTTCATGAGATCCATAAAGATGTCGTAAAATAGCCTGCTTTTCAGAAAAGCAATTAGATTGCAAATATCGAATAATACCAGCATCAAAATCAGGTGTTTCTATAATTAAAAATCCATCTTCTATAAGCCAATAATGCCAAGCACAAAGAAGCGCTAATGCCATTGGTCTTGAAAAATGCTCAAACATATGATGATTTTCTATTTTACTAATCACTTTTGAAGGGAACTTTAATTTAGTAATATCAAAATAATAATCAGCAGCTGCAACGGAATGTAAAGGCCTGTTTATCATAGGAAAATCAATATTAACGCAATCTGATAAATGATTCTCTCCACAACCTAAGTGAAGAGCTGGATAACTTCCCTTAAGGATAATACCTCGATTAATTAAATCTTCATATGTGTTGATAGGTTCAGTAGCATAAACTACTAAATTCAAAAATACAAATAACCAAAATTTTTTCATGCTATTTCTCTTGATAAAAAAATCAAAATATATTGAAATCAAAAATTCCATTCAATAATTCGAAAAAAAATTTGACTCAAACCTTTAACAGAACCCATTTTTAAAATGTTTAAAATATACACAAAAAAATTTAATATTTCAAATTTTTCTCGCCAAGCCCAACCGATCACGAAGATGTGTATAAATTCACAACAAATTTTTAGACGATTAATCTTATTTTTTATATATATCCATGGCATTTCTCTAGACTCTGTTGAAATAGATGCTATTGAAAAAGTAGTTATTTGGGGACATAAATTACATAGTCACACCCACTCTTATATTCATTACGGGTTTTTTAAGGGATTCCAATCAATGGGGTATCCTACATATTGGCTTGATAACACGGATGATGTGTCAAATTTTGATTTTTCCAACACCCTATTTCTTACAGAACACAATGTTGATCAAAAAATTCCTATTCGCACTGATTGTTTTTATATTCTCCACTGGGGATGTGGCCCACAGTATGAACCTATTCGTAAAACAGGTAATCTCATTTTTATGATCTATTACAATGATCAAGTTTTATCTGACCAAAATGCAATTGAATATGAGCCTTTTGTCTATTTTAATATGAGCACAAGATTTATTCATTTACCTTGGGCTACAGACCTTTTGCCTGAAGAAATTGATAAAATGAAAGAAAAAATCAGAGGTCTTTCACCAAAAAAAGAGGTTTGTTATACCGGAACAATAGGAGAGGTTGGAATAGGAAAAAACACATCTTCTATTATCCCTTTTTTTGAAGCAGCAGAAAAAAATGGATTTACAATTAAAACAAATGATCCTTGGAGCAGACCCTTAAGCTCAACTAATTACCAAGAACTTAATCAAAACTCACTTTTATCACCTGCTTTACAAGGAGATACTCAACTTCGTATTGGATACATACCATGCCGCATATTCAAAAATATTTCCTACGGTTGTATGGGAATCACTAATTCTTACCGAGTCTTTGAGTTATTCAAAAAAAAAATTATTTATGACCCTTGTCCAGAACAACTTTTTTATAAATCGATTGAAGCGCTAAAGACTCATAATTTAGAAAAACAGTATGAAATTATGGATTTTATAAGGGATCATCACACATATATTAATCGTATTGAAGCCATCCTTGAATTTATCCGGAGATTAGAAAAACAAGCTCAATTAAAACCATCAGATAATTATTGGTCATTTCCAGATTATTATTGGAAAGGCGTATTTGAAGATTTAAATTAAATAAAAATCTAAAATCTCACTTAAATTTTTAAAAATGAACAAAATTCTATGAAGTTAATAAATACACCCTCTGTTATTTTTATCTGTTTTAATTTTTGCTGATTATTTTTTTGTCTCAAGACAAGATACAAAAATTGTAAGTTTGCAACAAATACCCAAGTTTTTTTCTTACAAATTATCTAAAAAGTCATTCGTTTTTTTCATGCAGGGGCCAACAAAAGAGATTGGAGTCATATTAAATTAAAAACAGCACCCCCATATTAGAAATATCGTCAACACAGTAATTTTTAAAGGTTAAGATGCTGGCGTAAAAAATCAAATTTTGAATCACGAAATCTATACACTACGTTAATAATCCCTAACCATATAAGAAAACCTATTTACTATAAATCCTCCTCCCCTTCTATTAGGGATATGGGTTAAGGGGGGGGGTATGTCCTTTTGGGGGCGCATTGGGCGCATTTTTTTGCCGTTTGTTTTTGGGTACTTTCTTTCTTCTATTTACCGGACTATCAATGCAATATTGGCTCCGGCGATTATGGAAAGTACGGGAATGTCGATTGTAATGGTCGGAATGTCGACGTCGGCGTATTTTTTGGCGTTTGCGTTGATGCAAATTCCGGTGGGAATTTTAGTCGATTGGTATGGGCCGAGACGTGTGCAATCGGCCCTTTTTCTTGTGGGAGCGCTTGGGGCTATCCTTTTTGGGATTTCAAGCGGACCTCTTTTGTTGATTTTGGGGATGCTTTTGGTTGGCGTGGGAATGTCGGGGGGATTTACTGTTGGGGTTGTAGCAAATCGTCTATGGTTTAACAAACAAGAGTTTATGCTTTTAAATAGTCTTTTGTTTTCCCTTGGGAGTTTAGGAACGGTTGTTTCTTCTTGGCCTATGGAAGCTATTTTAAATAGTATAGGGTGGAAATGGATTGCGATTTTGCTTGGGATCATTACCTTTATTTCAGCTGTAGCATTTTTGGTAATTGTTCCAGATCCTCAATCACATAGATCAAAACATTCGTGCAAAAAGTATATCGAGGGTTTGAAAGAGATTTATGTGGATCGTTATTTTTGGAAAGTGGTTCCTTTGGCGATGTTTTCTTATAGCTCGATTTTTGTCTTTCAAAGTTACTGGATCACTCCTTGGCTTAAGGAAATCTATGGAATAACTGGTAAAGAGGGGTCGATCTATCTTTTATGGGTGGCTTTGGCAATGATTGTTTCTCCAATTATTTTTAGTGCGGTGTGTCATCTTCTTCCAAAATGGAAAGTGCGCTACGACTGGTTTGCGGGAATGGGGGCGGGATGTGCGTTGGTTCTTCAAGGGCTCATTGTAAGTGGGATAGTGGGAAACAGCTACATCTTATGGCTACTTTATAGTTTTTTTATCACAAGCATTGCACTTTTATATTCAAATCTGGGTGTTCATTTTGGAATAGAGCGAGCTGGGCGAGCCTCAGCTGCACTAAACATGCTGGTTTTCTTAGGGATATTTTTTCTACAGTATCTTTTTGGCTTTATTGTTTCTCTTTGGCCAGGCGATTCTTTGGTGGGGGGATTTAAGCTTGCGTTTTGGATAGTTATTTGTATTCAAGCTCTCTCATTAACGTGGTTTTGTTTTGGGAAAAATTGCGCCCATGACTAAAAAAGGGGTAATGCCAACTGTTGTTTTGATCTCTGACTCCCCCTTTTATCCCCTATTTTTTCGTAAGCACTTTTATGAAAAGTATCATTTTTATCTTGTTGGTGCAAGTACGTTTAACATCACTCAAGTCCTTGGTTTTTCATTCGCTTTGGTAATTATCGATGATAGTGATTTAAAAGATCGGGTGTTTTCGATTTGTCGAGAGTTTCGAAAGCGAGCAGAATTTTCCTCTATTCCCCTTCTTGTGATCACAAGGCAGTTAAAAAAAACCTATCTTGATCGTTTAATTAAGGCGGGAGCAAATGATTTTATTCGCGAACCTCTTGATGAAACAGACGTTAAGGAGCGACTTAAAGACGTGGAAAAATATCGCTCTTTGCAAGAAAAATTAGATGGAGTCTCTTCCCATTTTTTTCATTTACCCCAGGAGGATCCTGATCTAAATACTCACTATTTAGTAAATAAATTAGCGCTAGATCCTATTCTTAAGAGAGTAAAAATGGGAGGACTTCTTTGTATTGGGGTTGTCTCTATCGATCAAGCTCACCGTTTAGGGCTAGCCTCTAGTGAAGAAATAGGAAAATTTATTCGCTCGCAACTACGCTTAAATGATGTTTTTTTTCCTTTAAGCCTTGGTAGTTACATGTTTTTTTTAGATCAAACTTCTTCAAGAAGTGGATTTCTCATCGCGGAAACAATTCGAGATGGGATATGTTTTAATAAATTTGAAGCAGGTGGAGAGATGCGTTCTTTTACCGTTTCTATCGGCCTTGCTGGACAAAAGCATCCCCCTTATGAAAATATCAATGCAATGATGATAGATGCCAAAAATGCCCTTATAAAAGCGAAATCAGTGGGCAATCAAACAGTCATCCATACATAAATAAAATCTGTTGCTAAAATTTTTAAGGCTTACTATTTTGTTTTAAAAAACTCAAGATTAAGATCTTATGCTGCTCAGAAAATTTATAAGTGGAGTTCTTCTTTTAGTCACTCCATTGGCTCCCCTTTATCCCTCTAATAATTTTCCTGAAAAACTCTACGAAAAAACAATACCTAAATCAAATTTTAGAGAGGTTTCTTATACTCCCTCTTATGATGAACTCCTTGATTTTCTTGAAGAAATTGAGTCAGGAGAAATGGAAAAAAACTCTACCCCTGAAGAGTTGGAGGCGATTAATTACTTCGTAGCTTTTTTAGCAACAGAGGGTCTTCTTGCTAAAGAAAGAACCCTATTAGATAAAGACATTGAGGCGCTTTTAGATAACCAAAGTTCAGGTCACCATTTTTTTTGTGCAGCAAGTATTAGCGCAAGTGGCGCGATCTATGATTTTGGTGCTGCAAAATTTGTAAAAAAAGGAGCAATTCGTTGTAAAAACTGGGTATCGAATGGTTTTGATAAATGCAAATTTTTTTTTACGGGGGAAAACAAAAAACATAAACCAATACCAACTTATGCCTCTACTCAATGAGGATTAGTAAACGGGCAAAGAACCATTCCTCAAGAAACAAATCTTAATATACAATGGGATAAACAACGCAAACATCTACAGGGCCAACGTAATTTTAATTCGAAGAAATTAAAAAGAATATGGGAGCACCCAAATCCACAAGGATTGGTAGAAAAATATGCTGGAACAGGAATACCTGAAAATAGTCTAGCTCCAGGGATTCCTGGTTATCAAGAAATTGTAAATTTTGAGGAATTTATTGATTATGTAGTAATTCCACGAACGGGAGAAAAATCCATTATGCAAACGATTGTGTTCATATTGTACTGACAGGATCAAGATAAAAAATTAAGGTAAAATCTATGAACTATGTTAGAGATTCTGAGTCGCTAGATTATTCACTGCTTACTACACACCGGGCTTTAGTAGATGTAGTAACATGGCAACTGCGAGCGGTTGAAGGATAGATGAAGAAAAGTCTTAGGTGCCATAGAGAAAAGAGCTGAAGTCTTTTAATCTTGAATCATATTTTTTCTGTAAATATCCCAATTGCTCGGAAAAAGAAAAAAAAATGATTTTCGTATTTATTTTTTTGTAGTCTAACTGGATAATTTCCATCCAACGAAAAAAATATAGCTTAATAATTTAAAATGACAGGAACAATATGACGACTACACCTCTTGATGCTCCTTCGAAAAATCCTCTATTTGATTTTGATTCTTTACCTAAAGCTTCATTTGATCAAACGACTAAGAAATTAACCCTTGGTGAAGACACCTTTTCTTGGGAAAGGAATTTATCTGAAGGGGGGTTTAAAAAGTGTCTTTTATTTCAAAAAAATGAAAGGACAGAAAAAAAAATAAATACATTCGCTGTATTTTGTATCTTTAAAAAAACACCGTCCTTTGAAAATATACAGACTATCCAAGCGGAGATTTCTACAATTGAAAGATTAAAATCTTTGAATGCCGCCCCCCCACTTTTTTTGCTTTCAGATATGACTTTTACTTTGGATAAAAAAATTGGTTTTTTATACTCATATTTAACTACAGAAACTCTTTTTGATCGTATTTATGGAGAAGATGATCTAAATCAAATAAGCATTCACTCGGTAGAAAGACAAATTTTTGATGCGATCATTTTTTTGCACCAAGTATGCAAAATAATTCACCGAGATATTAAGACTGAAAATATTCTTTTTTTAATTCAGGACAAACAAGTTCAAATTAAACTTGGGGATTTTGGTTCGGTAAAATTTATAGAAGAAATAGGTGTTACGGAAGAAATTATCCCTAATGTTTTTGGAATGACTGGTGAGTATATTAGCCCTCAGTTTTTTTCCCTTATTATTAACCAGCCAATAAATCTAACAAAAGAAAAATTGACCGATTCTTTACTCAAAAATGATCTTTTCGCAATGATTCTTATATTTTATGAATTAAAAGTAATTGATACTTTCCCATACCAGTTTTTTGGATCTTTGATAATGCCTGCGCTTAGAGAAAAAGCTAAAAACATAAAAAAAATTGAAACAATGAATGGTGTTTTAAATCAATTTCTTACAGAAGGGGCAAGTGATAAATTTTTAGAATCACTAGTTGCACTAGAAAATTTCATAACAACAGTACGCGAATGTCAAAGCCACCTAGATGAAAGTGATCTCATTTCATATTTTTCAAAAAAACTACAAGAAGCAGGGCCTTTTATATTAAATTTGTTAAAAATTAGCAATAGCGATGAATTTTCATTGGAAGCATTAATTGGTGAAATTAAAAAATATTTAG
>JBIIKD010000076.1:0-6871 GCA_044233345.1 Chlamydiia bacterium | reverse complement strand
ACTTGCCTTATTTCTGTCGGGGAATTGTTCCAGATATTGCAACACTCGTTCTCTTAGATCAAGCGAATAGGGCTTAGCCATTTGTACCTCCATCTTGTTTGAGATGAAGAAGCATGTCAAGTATCAACCAAAAATTAAACTACTATAAATCAATTTCTCTTGCCGGAGATTTCCCTTAAAAAACAAAACTAGAAGTAGAGTGCTATAAATTGAATTACCCGTAATTGTCGCAGATTGGGTCCAAATTAGAGAGTCGAAATACCGCTATTACTTTGATAAACCTCTTCGACCCAATTTTGCACATACAGTGCTGGATAGAACTTAAGTTGATCTGACAAAGTTGTGATTGGCAACTGATTTAACGTTTGCTCAAGTGTACAATTCAATGCTTGCAATACTTTTGAGATATTTATTACAGCAAATCGCAATCTGGGAAAGCTTACCCCATCTTTCGTAAAGATATTTGGCATTTGAATCAACGTTTCCATGAATTCTATGTTTTTTGAATCATGCTGTTTACGAAATTCTTTAGGCACAGGAAATATAGGACTAATCCAATCCATTATTGTACGTGGTGTGAATCCTCGAAGGTTAAGAAGGTTAAAAAATGGCTTTTTCTTATTCAGAAGAAAAGTCGTCATTGCTGTGATGTTTGGGATGCTATATTGCATCAGATACCAAAGGACTTGAGCTGCACTTTGTACAGCAATTGCATGTTTTTGGGATTCGGTTATCCCTGAACGATCTCTTTTGACACCCAGAATGTATTCACTATCAAAGGGAGCATCTTCCTCAAGTGCTAACTTCAAAAACTCGTAACATTCAATTTTTTCTTCTTTAAGTAACTCCAATTTTTCCGTTTTACAGAATTTTTCGAAATCACACATAGCATCAACTAACACCTGATTGGTTTTTTCACGTCTTACTGTTTTAGTTGATGACACCTCATAGGTGACTCCAAAAAATCGATCCCTCAAGTAATACAATAAATCCAACAGTCTAGCTTCAAATTCTTCAATACTATTAGGTCCTGCCCGTTTTTCTTCCATTTATGTCCTCTTAAAAATTTGTTCTGACATTTTCTCTACTGCATCAATCGATCGTGACTCCACAAGGTGAGCATACCTCTTTGTCATCGATACGCTCTTATGACCAAGTAAATGGCCTATCTCCACTAATGAAAGTCCATGTGCTAGGAGTTCACTTGCATAGCTGTGTCTAAAATCATGTGGTCGCATATCTTTCAACCCTGCCCTTTTAATTGCTGTTTTGAGGGTTCTTCTTGGGTCCATGGGATGACTCTGCCTTTTGAGGACAAAGACATAGCCAATGGAATTGCATTCAGCTGAGCGTTTACGAAGAAGCTCCAAACCTAACCCACGAAGAGGAACAGATCGAATCTCCCCATTCTTTGTTTCACGAAGGGTGATACGCCCTCTGACAAGATCGATATCTGGCCATCTGAGATTTCTGATCTCGTTATATCGACACCCTGTTGAAAGTAGAAGAATCACAAAAAGAGGAAGAAGTTCATTGTCGCTCTTATAGCAAGACTCTAAAAGCCTCCTCCTTTCGTCCGCGCTTAGGAAACGAGTCCTCCCCCTTGGTTCTTTTTCTCTGGAGATCTTTTTCATGGGATTCTCTGAAAGCCACTCCCACTCTTTTGTGCAGATTGACAAGAGATGGCTGAGGGTCGCTAAATATCGATTACATGTGGCAGGTGTGCGAAACTTGCCTTTGCTGTTTAGTGTTGTAAGAAGCTTTTGCTTTTTTTCTGTGATGATGGCTGGACGGATGTCTTGAAGATAGAGATGCCCTAGGTTATCCCCCCACCATTCGAGATGGGCTGATTTCCATTTGGGGATTTTCTGTTCCCTTCTGTAGCGTTCGATGGCTTCTTTGAAAGTATGCCTCCCCCCTTCAGAATATAGCTGATGACGACCGGCTCTGATATCTGCTTCTGTCTTTTGAATCCAGGCTTTGGCGTCGGTCTTGCGACCAAATGATGCGGTTAATGTGGGATGACCTTTTAAACGAATTTCTGCTTGGTAGCGTGTGCCGCCTTCCTTAAGTTCTCTTTGTCGGATATGACCCATTTAAGACTCCTTTTCACCGTGCAACAGATACTTAGTCTATTGGTCGACCCTATCTGAGCACTTGATTTACAAGCGTTTAGTCAGAAATGTAATGGTGAATGCCGTAATATTTACGGAATCCGCACTTCAGGTCTTGGGTGATTTAAGGAAATTGTGTACTCCGGCAAAAGTACGGGATTGGAGTTTCTGGGTGTTGGCGGTTTTATCGCCAACGCCCGTCTACTCTTTCTCCGGCTGGAGGATTCGAACCTACGACCAATAGATTAACAGACGGTCTCCTCATAAAACTCTGAACACGTAAGAATATGCCAGAGCGCAATTTTCTAAGAAAGCGCTAAGTTTAAAAATTCTAGTTGATTCTAGAAAATTCCAAACCCCTCTAGTCAGTTGCGTAAAAAATGCGGAAAATCGTGAAGTAAAACATCTGGTCCTATAGAATTTTTATTTTTAACCTTGCGAGGAAATTATGGATAACGCTCTCATAGATAGCTCCCTGATTCTTTATCAAACAGAGGATGGACAAACCCGAATAGAAGTCAGGCTTCTTGATGAGACCGTATGGCTTTCACAAGCACAGATGGCTGAATTATTTAACAAAGACAAAAGAACCATTTCTGAACACATACAAAATATCTTTAAAGAAGGCGAATTAACCCTGGAAGGAACTGTCCGGAAATTCCGGATAGTTCAAATAGAAGGAACTCGTGAAGTAGTTCGTGAAATAGATCATTACAATTTAGATGCCATAATTTCAGTTGGTTATAGAGTTACCTCACATAGAGGCACTCAATTCCGCATTTGGGCAACAGCCAGATTAAAAGAGTATCTTATTAAAGGATTTGCATTAGATGATGAAAGATTGAAGCGTCTTGGTGGTGGTAATTATTTTGATGAACTTCTTGCTCGTATTCGAGATATCCGCTCCTCTGAAAAGGTCTTTTGGCGAAAAGTGTTGGATATCTATGCAACAAGTATCGATTATGACCCCAATATGGAAACATCTAAAGAATTTTTTCGGATTATCCAAAATAAAATGCATTGGGCCGCCCACCGTCATACTGCAGCTGAAATTATTTACGAAAGAGCAGATGCGACTAAAGAGCATATGGGATTAACTTCTTGGTCTGGAAAAACTATTCAGAAAGCAGATGCCGAGGTTGCCAAAAATTATCTAAATACCGATGAATTAAACATCTTAAATCGTCTCGTCTCCATGTATCTCGATTTTGCCGAACTGCAAGCTCTAAACAAACAGCCTATGCACATGAAAGATTGGGTTATCAAATTGGATGATTTCTTACGCATAACCACTGGCGATATCCTCTCACATGCAGGAAAAATAAGTCACCAAGCTGCTCTTGAAAAAGCTCGAAGCGAATACCTGAAATATCAAGACAATCTGGAAAGTAATTTACTTTCTACAATCGAGAAACATTTTTTACAAGCGGTTAAGGAAGTTGAGCAGATAGATATTAAATCTTAAATTTATCTGACATCTTTTTCCCAAACGACATACCCTTCCATGTCATAAGCTCCTATGACAATGTTAATGGTCTTAGCCGCTATATCCCGAATTAATTCTATTGTTAAGTTGTCTTGTTCAGGCAAAATTGGCTCTGAAGTAATAACGTTCATATAATACCATTGAGCATTACTCTCTCGAATTAGATGCATCCCCTTTTCTAAAGAAAACTCATCTCCCCTTAAATAATAATATACCTCTTCCTCAAAATAGGCGGTATTTTCTTCAGTCTGTTCTCCCAAGAAATCGCTCTTTGATCGTACTAGATCCTCAAATAGGCACCATAAGTTTTTACTATTCCCCAGTAGCTCATCCAAATATTGGGCAAGTTCTAAAACAGAGGTAGATTTTTTTCTCGCCGGATATTCCTTTCCTAAAACGACCATTGTTTCTAAAGGATTCTCAGGAAGAATGCCACCGAATCGAAAATTATAAATCCCACTTATATCTGCGCTTTGTGCAGTCACGGCAAAAAACTTGCCATTGTCAAAATTGACCTGTTTTAAAAGCTCTTTAGCTAAAGCATTTCCATCACTTAAAACACCTAAGCAATATTCCTTTGCTTCATCACATTTGAGTGGCGTTTTCATTATTTGTTTTTCCATAGTTACTTCCAATTTCCATCAAGGAAAAGATCGTATTCTTGCCCATTTGGATCCTTATAACCCCAATGAGGACCCTTTGGCTCCGGATGTTTTAAATCAGGATGCAGCTTTTCCTCAGTTTTTGGATTATACCAATTACCTCTTCCACTCTTTGGATTTCCTTTTCCCTTCCAAACAAAACCTTCTCCCGGGCACTTTGTAGGATCGGTTCCTAGTTCTTTGCCATTGAATGGAGGCTCATCTTTTTTGCTCTCCTGCCAATGATCATAAGCCTTATAACCCCAATAGCCAACTGTTGCTCCAGCAGCTGCTGCTATTGCATAAGGAGCCCAAATTGGAGCAGTAATAGTAGCTCCGGCACCCCAAGCAATACTTAATAATGGTATAGCCCATTCGCCATTTGGATCACAATAGGCAAATGGATTATCAAGACAGTACTGATAGAGATTAGATCCTTGTTCCATAGGATCAGGAGTTAGCCACTGTTTAAGATCAGGCGAGTAGTAACGTCTTCCAAAATAAACAAGCCCTGCTTCCTTATCATAACATTTGCCTGCAAATATTCATGAAGTTGGTACATCATCAGAAAGATCTCTACCAAAAGGATCTTCACTATGGGTCATAGTCACTTCTCTATTGGAAATGTTAATCAAACGTATGATATTACCTTGCACATCATGAATAGGTGCATAAATTGCATCGTTTGTCTCTATTGCAATTGGTCTTAAAATATCTTTATGCGTTGATAATCCAGGTATGCGAAGTTCCTTAATCTGTGAATTTCTATCAAAAATCGCCATTTCATTGTTGCCAAAATAGATATAATATTCAGTCTCTTCATTAATCGTTCTAGATACCCTCCTTCCAAAACGATCATACGAGTACTCGATCACGCAATCAGGAGTAATAACCTTACTCAAGTTATTGTCATCATCATAAATGAATTGATCTTCACCCCTCTGCGCCACATTCCCAAAAGAATCGTACAGAAAAAGTTGCTCTACATCTCCAGCCACAATCTGATTCAATTCATTGTAAATGTATTCTTTTGAAACACCATTGAGAGTGTGTTTTATAAGATTATGATTCTCATCATATTCACATACTTCCAAACCGAAAGGACTTATTACTTTATCTCCATCATGAATCACCTTTCCCAAACCACCAATCAAATCTTCAGAGCTAAGTCTTCCATCTTCACCATAATGATACGAATGGGAATACATTTCCTCGCCATTCACATCTAATCGATCAATCTGAATAAGTTTCTCTTGATCAAACATATATCGAACACTTCCATGCTTACCCAATGAAAGCACTTTCTCTTCTGCAGAAAGAATCATCAGAACGATTGAGAAAATTCCAAACAAATATCGCATAAATCACCCCTTTAAAAAGGGCGAAGATACTCAAATGATAAATATTTTTTAAAGAAAAACCGCTCAAATGCTATCATTAAGAGCAATTTATAGGACTTTGCTCAATTTTTTTCTTCCAATTTGCTAAAGACTCTTCCGAAAGATACATTTCCCCGCCATCAATAGTTATCGAAACACCGTCTCTAAGAGCTTTTTCAAGTGTTTCTTGAATGAGTAAAAATTCTGCAATAAATCCAATCTTAGCATAAAACAAACCAGACCCATTAGTTGAAACAAGAGTCAAATTTCCATTAAAACCTAGTTCTATGCTTTTTTCAATCGCAAATTGAATTAGAGCCGATCCAATTCCTGAAATTTTTCCATCTTTTCGACATGACAACCCAAAACCATAAGCAAAATTATCCAATCTACAAACAATTAGACGTCGCCTTATATGATCTGGTTGCAATTTTAACCATCCCTCATTCAAATCTCCATACAGAGGTGAGTCATAGCCATATTCATTTCGCACTCTAAAAGGAGCATAAATAACACTGTCTGGAAAATATTCTTCGTGGCAAATTTCTCTCAAATCAAACTTAATAACTCCATTACCTAACGGGTGAGGAACTGAAAAAAAACCTGCTTTTTTAAATTGTTCATGAAATTTGCATTCTCTTGCACTAAGATCTATTTGAGGGGCAGCAACAGAATGAGAAGTCTTTGCAATAATTACTGATGAACTATCTGGCTTACTAGTAATAGGTGTTGGAGGATTAGAAGGACTAGGAGGCGCGGGATTATAAAAACATTTTTTTACAAACAACTCAATACATGCCGCAATAGCTCCAATACCAGGTAGTGATTCAATTAAAGCAACCAATCTATGCCCCCACCGCAAAGAAAAATTTTGCATGGCATCGCTCATATACCAATGCCTTTCAGCAAGAACCCCGCCAGTCAAAGTAACACCTGCAAAAAGCAATTCTTTATTTAAAAAGTTGTAATTATTTAAAAAACACATAACTATCGAACCTAATTTGTTCTAATATTATAAAGGATAATGGGTTTTATAAATAGTTTCGTTTCATATCTATCTTTTTCCAATAGAGCGTGACTTGAGGTGGGAAATTATGATAAAATGCCGAGGCTATTTAATGTGAGATATAGCAGTTTAATTTTGCATTGAGACCACTGCTGCATCAAGAGCTGCCGCAAATATTGGAATGCTTGGCAAAAGCTCTCTGACCTTTCGTTTCATATTGGCCCAAAATTTTTCGATTGGATTCA
>JBIIKD010000120.1:0-4421 GCA_044233345.1 Chlamydiia bacterium | reverse complement strand
CTAAAAAATGAGAGGTCAACATACTCAACACTCATTTTTACTGAATACAGTTCAATCTGGAGATACGGAAAGAATAAAGGCTCGTTTCTCGCCATATCCTGGATATTGGAACCATTTAAGAAAAAGTCCGTTGAGACTGTTGAGTGTGTTGAGATTTAACATTAAATCATTGGCTATAAGAGGACAAGATCACTCAACACACTCTATAAACTATATGAACAAGTCTGTTGAATCTGTAGAAAATTGCAACAGACTCAACATACACCCAACAGGCTTTCATTAGTCAAAATAAGTAATAAAACGTAAGGAAATCTCATGAAAGACAGATCATCTCTAACCAGGCGACAACTGCACGTATTACCCTTTCTGATCAGCAACCCGAGCATTGAGTTAGCTGCTAAGCAGGCTGGTGTCTCTGCAAAGCAAATATTTGATTGGTTGAATCAGTCAGCTTTTCGACAGGAATTGGAGAATAGGAAAAATGAAGCTGTGAACCAGGCTGTAGATCGTCTTAAAGCAACAGCTTCAAAGGCGTGCGATACCCTGATTGGCTTGCTTGATCATGCAGAATCAGAATCTGTACGGCATAGAGTTGCCATTGACCTCTTGAATATGACGCTTAAATACATGGAATTCAAAGATGTTGAGCAGCGGATCAGAAAACTAGAGGACACCATTACAGAATAGGAGGAAGTTTATGTCTCATAAAATACGCTTAAACAGGCTGGAGAAGATGGAATCTGGCGATAGACTATGGGCTTTGATCGGCATCGGCAAACCAAAAGATGCGCAACACCAACGGATGCTAGAGATACAAGCTCGCCAGCGTTTCTATGCTTCTGGAGGCAATAGAGAAGCCTATCTTGCTTTCCTGCCATTTGATTCGTTCCCTAAGGGCTTTTTCGGCTATGTCAAGAAAAGCGAGTTCATCAAAGCGGTTACAAACAAGACAAAGAACCCTGCTGAAAACTAATGGGACTCCCAGCAGATGGAACGAGCACCTTGGAAAAACAGAAGGGGTATGCTCCTTAAATAGAAGCGGTACCTCTTCACATTTATGAAAATCGTCCTAAGGAGAGAGTTCTAAAAAATTTTCCAAAATTTTGTGGAAACTGCGCTATTTCAGAGTCTTGTACCTACTTTTTATACGCTATATTTCCCTTCTAAAGTTCTTAGCTTTTCTGCTATAATGGACTTCTTTAATTTCTGAGGGTTATGGTAATGAAAATTTTTACTCCTTTGCTTTTGATGTTTGCTACTTGCTTTTCGGCTGGATATGCAGAAATACTAGATTCTTCCGATCAAAAGGCTGCGCCTATTTATCATGATTCAAAAGAAATTTTTATCAAAACAAACGATGCTCAAATTTTTTGCAGGGTTTTTGGTAAAGGTGACCCTATTATTGTGATTCATGGTGGGCCAGGATTGAGTCAAGATTATCTATTACCTCAAATGGCTAAACTTGCCCAAACGAATCTTGTTATTTTCTATGATCAACGGGGGTGCGGCCTTTCAACTGGAGCAGTTAACGCAGATTCTATTCAAATTAAGACGTTCGTAGAAGATCTGGAAGCAATTAGAAAATCTTTCGGATATAAAAAAGTAACGATCCTTGGTCATTCTTGGGGTGGTTTTTTGGCAATGCAATATGCGATTGCCCATCCAGAATCAATTCACAAGCTGATTCTATTGAATACGATGCCTCCATCATCCGAAGAATTTTCTCTATTTGTGCAAGAATGGATGAAACGAATGTCCCCTTATCAGGATGAGCTTAAAGCAATTAAAGACACTCCAGAGTTTACAAAAGGAAATCCATCCACTATTGAGAAATATTACCGAATTATCTTTGGGAGATATTGCTATAACTCTGAGAAAGCAGATCTTCTCAATTTATATATGAGTCCAAAAGCATCTATTGATGGGGCGCAAGTGTATGAGATATTTAGACAAAATCTATTTACAAAGTCATTTAATTTTCATGATCAACTGAAACAGCTTAAAATTCCTACATTAATTGTTCATGGAGACTTTGACCCTATTCCTCCTCGCACAGCTGAAAAGCTTCATGAAAGCCTTGATGGTTCTAAATTTATTCTAATCAAGGATTGCGGTCACTTCCCCTATGTTGAAACTCCTGATGAGCTTTTCAATCAGTTAAATATATTTCTCAGGAAAGACGATATCCATGCAGTAAGAGAGTAATAAAGTTATCATAGGATCAGGCATGACTCCATTACTCATATTCTGCTACAATCTGACTCTCTAAACATAGAAAAATTTATGAACAAAGAACATCCTAAACGACTTGCAATCATCGGCCTCCCAGGCAGTGGAAAATCCACTTTTGCTGCTAAGCTCGGTATGGCTCTAAATATCCCTGTTCATCATCTCGACCGACATATGTTTGAACCAGGCGGGAAAAAGAAAGATCGACAAGAGCTTTTGGCAATTGAGCAGGCCATGGTCAATGAAGAATCATGGATAGTTGAAGGATGCTCTATGTCGACGCTAGGGACAAGATTTGCACGAGCAGACATTGTGATATATTTTCACTTTTCACGTCTTCTATGTGTATGGAGAGTCTTTAATAGATTGTTTATCTATGACAAAGCTCTATCGAACACTGGATGCACAAGAAAGGTCAATTGGAGGTTATTGAAATATATTTGGACCTTCGATCAAGAAAAAAGAGCGGTTATTGAAGAACTTAAAAAAAAGTATCCTAAGGTTGATTTTCGTGTGTTCCGAAGCTCACAAGAAGGAGAAATGTTTTTAAGGCATATGGAAAAGATGGTAGTTCATGCTCAATAAATCCACTAAGAAAATAATTCCTAGCGCAATTATCCAAACCGAACGCCTTATTCTTCGACAATGGAGTGAAAAGGATTTAGAGCCTTTCGCTCAACTTAACGCAGATACTAGAGTAAGAGAATACTTCCCAGGGCTTTTGAGCCGTCAGGAAAGTGATGCTTCAGTTAAACTCATGTCGGATCATATTGAAAGATGTGGTTGGGGGTTTTGGGCTACTTCTTTAGTTCAAACAGGCGAATTCATCGGTTTTATTGGTTTAGAGGATGTCCACTTCACAGCATCTTTTAATAAATTAGCTCCTGCCGTCGAAATTGGTTGGAGGCTAGCCTTCAATTATTGGGGTAAAGGTTACGCAACAGAAGGAGCTTTAGCGGCTTTGAGATATGGATATGAGACGCTAAACCTTGAAGAAATTGTTTCTTTTACAGCGGTAGCTAATCAGCGTTCTAGACATGTCATGGAAAAGATTGGTATGCATCATGATCCAAAAGATGACTTTGATCATCCAAAACTACTAGAAGGTCATCCACTAAGAAAGCATGTCCTCTATCGCAAAAGTCGCATCACATTCCGTTTTACCTACGCCCAATCCTCTCAAAGAGCCTTGTTACATCAATGGTTTGAACAGAAACACATCAAAGAATGGATGCATGGAGTAGGGCTGCAAAACACCCTAAATGGTCTGGAAAAGTTTTTTCAAGGAGACTCTAATACTACCTATTGGATTGCTTATGATAAAGATACTCCTTTTGCTTTTCTGATTACCTCTCCTGAAGGAAATGATGCGACTACCTTAGATGTATTCATTTGCGATCCGAATTATTTAGGGAAAGGGATTGCTATGCCGATGATTCGGGAGTTTTTAATAAGCCAATTCCCAAATGTGACAAGGGTTCTGATAGATCCTGAAGCGACCAATAAACGAGCTATCCACGTGTATCAAAAAGTGGGCTTTAAGATCATTGGAGAGTTTATCGCAAGCTGGCATCCAGTTCCTCACTATCAAATGGAGCTGTATATGAAGGATCTTTTGGAGACAAAGAAATGAACGAACCTCTCTATCACTTAGAACACCACGATACTATTCCTAAAGAATACGAAGAAGTTCTTTATCGTGGAATCAGCGAGGAAGCCCTCCATGCGAAAGGACTTTCCCCTATTCGCCCATTTAGCATTTTCATCAAAGATCAAAAGGGAAATATCCTTGGAGGAGCCTCTGGAACTCTATTTTATGGATCTCTCTATGTGGATTCACTTTGGATAGACAAAACTTTGCGGCATCAAAGATGGGGAACAAGACTCATGCATGAGGCTGAAAAAATTGGAAGAGAACGAGGAGTCACATTTGTTACTCTCAACACCATGGACTGGGAAGCTCTTCCGTTCTATCAAAAGCTGGGATATTCAATTGAGTTTGCCAGGAAGGGTTACGAAAAAGATTCAAAGATGTTTATGCTAAGGAAGAATTTATGAAAACTACTGGTCCTGATCCAAAGTCTATTTACCCACTCAAAGAATATGCAAGCCTTGTTTTCCTAAAACACTTTGTCAAAGCCAGCAACATTACCATCGGCGACTATACTTACTTCGATGACCGTCGAAATGGC
>JBIIKD010000191.1:0-2587 GCA_044233345.1 Chlamydiia bacterium | reverse complement strand
TCAAATCATTGAGGCGGTCGAGCAGTCCCAAGCCGATCAAATGGCTAAAGTCGGAAATTGGGTGATGGATATGCTCTCGATTGACGAATCTGATACTGTCTATCATTCTTTTCGATCTACGGCAACAACGGGCCTAGAGGTTGGATCTTTGGTTGCTGGAGGATATGGAGCTATTAAAGGATTCGTGGCATTCACCAAGTTGGCTAGGGCCCCACAGCAATTGGCAAAGGTTGCCAAACTCAGTGCTAAAACATTAGAAGGCGGAAATGGTTTCCTCGGACACAAGGGATTTGAGCTAAAAAATGCTTCTTTCCAATCTCTTAGAAACAAGCCAGCAAATATCAAAGGGCGCGCTTACTCAGGTCATTCTCTTGATCAAATCCAGAATAGAGGATTTACACCGTCAGTAATCGAGGAAACAATACAAAGAGGTTCTCACTCTATAGGAAAAAATCCAGGGACTATGGCTTACTATGATAGCGCTAACGATGTGACAGTTATTTTAAATACAGAAGGAAGAGTAATAACAGTTTCTTATGGAGATATTAATCAATGACAAATCAAGAAAATAACGTCCAAAAAGATCTTAACATCTTGGAATTGATAGATTTGAAAATTACAAGATACTTTAACAAAAGCTTGTATATTAGCGATTTAATTTATGATCTTGAGAGTTATTTGAATCAACTCACAACGGTCGATAACCAATGGAAAAAAGATTTTCGGACTATATGGTTAGATATCGAAATTGCTTATTCTTTGGCTCTAGATCAGGGTTTGGAAAATTTCACAGAAGAGGGAACTGTCCTAACAGAAAATTCATTGCATACTTTAAAAAAAATCACCCAAGATAAAATAAACGATTTAAAAGCACATCAGAATGAATAAGCATCGATATCATCATTTGCTCTGGCTTTCCCTACCTTTAACTCTTTCGGTCACAATAAGAGTTCAAGCTTCTAACCAAGCCGAGCAAGCTCCAATAATTGCACAGGAGATGGTGCCATGACTTATTCAAAAAGAAAATTTGCAAAAGACCTAAAAGCCCAACTCGATCTAGGTTCTGAACCAAAAAGAATTGGAAGCTGGGCTCATAAAATGTATCTACAACATTGTGGGAGAATCGATACAGATTTAGAGGAAATAATGGTTGATTTGTTCGTTTTGGAAGAAGGCTCTGAATTTGAGTGCCCTGAATCCAAATTAAGAGAATTGGTAAAATCGCTTGAAGATGAATGAAAGAGGACGTGTTATTTCCCACTCTTCCGCAGGTAATCCTTGAAGATATCGGCGCAAGCGGGTCGACAAAGAGATCAGTCTTATGTATTTTATCTATCGATACTATGAGCATGAGGTAGGAAGACGGATTAGTCCCCTATCTTGCAGGGGCTATCGCCGGATCTATCCATGGACCTCCAAACCGCAGCTACTTATATGGAGGGCACAGGAGTCATTTTTTGGCGCACTCTTAATGTTGGTCACAACAACACCTCTTTAGTTTGATCCGGAATATATCCAGAGTAGCCGATTTCCTAAGCTTGAACTTGATTGCTCTTGCTTGACAAACTTTCCTCGAAAATAATCCATTTTCCCTGTATGATTCGGTAATGTAAGGTGATTTTAGATCATCTAGAGTAATTGCCAGATAGGTTTTTTAAAGACTGAAAATCCTTGTGTCGCTGGTTGGATTCCAGTTCTGGCCACTCTAAGGAGAAGTCCAACGACTTCTCCTTAATTTTACCCCCAAGATAAAAACCGTTAAAAATCGCCGGAGTCCTGTTCAAATATCTGGCTGGCTTCAACGAGATAGCAAAGAATATGTTATCTATAAAACCATCTATAAGTACATCTGGAAAGATAACCAAAGTAGCGGGTTTTTGCACAAAGAGTTACGCCATCAAGGGAAAAAATATCACAAGCACAATAGAGCAACTTAAACCATACAAAGCTTTTGTACACACGCTTAGTGGAGACAACGGTAAGGAATTTGCATTTCATCAAATGGTTAGCTTTGAACTGTCTGCTGACTTCAACTTTGCAAGACCTTATCATTCCCCGGAAAGAGGTCTTAATCAGCATACAAATGGTTTGGCACAGCAATACTTTCCTAAGTCACAAAGCTTTCATGTCAGTTTAGAAGATGTTCTTAGCCTACAAACGCCGCTTAATAATAGACCTAAAAAGGCCCTTAACTTTGAAACGTCCCAAGAAGTCTTTGATAGAATATCTTTAGATATGTTATACTTGAGAGCCCAATAATAATTTTTATGCCGCTTTTTGTGCACCTTAAGGTTCAAAGGGTCCTATATATGGCATTTTAAATTTTAATCCCCGGCTTTAAAAAACCCTAAATCTTACGCTGCCCACAACATCTACCTTATTATAATAATAATTATTTCGATTAATTTCATAACTGATATTAATTGATTTTGTTTACTATAATATAGCAAAAAACATCAAGTTTCGATATTACATGGACCCAAATGTAGCTTCAGTTTCGTCGCTAAACGCCAAAAACGAGCTGCTAGTCCGCCCCAACCCCTGAGGAAACTATATGAGCGCACCACTTGTTTGTGCTTTTAAAGCA
>JBIIKD010000115.1:0-4637 GCA_044233345.1 Chlamydiia bacterium | reverse complement strand
TCCCCAGAAAAACCCCATACGATTACCGCAGGAGGTTTAAAACCCGATCCTCTGAATAAAACAGCAAAAATTTGCCATGCATGCTACCAAACTAGGATAGGCCAAAAGCAAACCGAAGAAGGACTTGCCTGCGCTTATAAAAACGAATCGCCAGAAAAACCTCATACGATTACCGGAGGAGGTTTAAAAACTGATCCTCTGAATAAAACAGCAAAAATTTGCCGTGCATGCTACAGGACTAGGACAATCCAAAAGCAAACCGAAGAAGGACTTGCCTGCGCTTATAAAAACGAATCCCCAGAAAAACCTCATGCGATTACCGGAGGAGGTTTAAAAACTGATCCTCTGAATAAAACAGCAAAAATTTGCAATGCATGCTACCTGAGTAGGGTAAGGGAAAAGTCAAACCAAATAAGAAAAGAAAAAACATCATCTTCTTTATCAAATAACAGCAAAAACCTAGATACAGGCTTCCAAGCAAAAAAAAAGCATCCCCCATCTCTTCCCTCTACTGAGCAAAGAGCTCGCTTAGCTAGTCTAGAGCTTCTCTCTGAGTATGCTTCTATGGAGCACCCTGTTTCTTGTATAATTAAAATAGAAAACCATGAGGATAGCGATTTTGAAGAAGAGGATTTAGTAAAAAAAACGGCCCCATCAAAAAGAAAAAGAGAGAGCGATCAACAAGAGAGTGTTTCTTCTGATGTAGATGACCAAGAGGGCAGCAAAGAGATTGCTGTTACTCAAGTGATTCGTGGGAATTATAGAAAAATTGATAATACGTTACCAATTCTTCAAAATCCTAAAGACCCTCAAAAAAGTCTTCTTGAATCATCTGAAGGAGGATTAGAAAAAATTGGGTCTGTTTTTTGGGGAGACTTATTTGATAACGATTTTAATTGTGATGCTGTAAAAAAAAGCCTCAAAGATCAAATGTATAATTGGGTTTCTCTTAATGAACGTGATAGAGAAAATTACACAAAAAAAATTGAAGAGCAATTTGAATGTTCAATTCCTATCGATGGACCTGATCGTGGAATGTCTGTATACGCAAAAAAAGCATTTAAACAATATGAAGTACTTGGACCCTACGCGGGAGTTCTTCATGAAAATGAAGAGACTCTTTCCGACGCGATGAAAAAACAGGGGGCAATAAAAACACGCACCTATCTTTTTGGCACACGATCTACAAAACGAACTATTGACGGCGCTATTACAGGAAACACGTTATCTCTTATTAATACAGCCGTATTAGAAAATAGCGCCAACTCTGAAGCCACAGCTTCTGCAAAAAAAAATAATGCGAAGCCTATTATTTTCGGGAAAAACTTGATTTTTATTATTGCATCTAAAGAAATTAAAAAGGGAGAGGAGATTTTTCTAGATTATGGCCCGCATTACAATCCTTTTCAAGATTTTGTTAAAAAAGAACAGACTTCCTAATCAAAATTTTGGCATCATTTTTTCAAATAGACATGTTGCCAAATAAGGGATTTTATTTTGCCCCTTGATCCCCCCTATTTTTACTATAGATAGTATTTTAAATTTTAATCTCCGGCTTTAAAAAACTCTAAATCTTACACTGCCCACAACACCTACTTTATTATATCAATATTTTTAAATCATTTATATTTAATTATATAATTAATCTTAATTAAGGTAGTTTGTTATAATATAACAAAAAACAAGAGTCGACATTGTATGCAGCCAAACGCAGATTCAGTTTCTTTGTTAAATACCAAAAACGAGACGCTAACCCCAATTACCCCCACCCAGATTGATAAAGAAACCTCAAATATTTATAAGAGGGCAACTCTTGTCGCTCTACCTTTTTTAAGTTTATACAAACCACTAGCTTTTCCTATTTCTTTGGGAAATAGCGCTAAAAGCCTTTATGGCTCTACCTATCAATTAATCATTCATATCCCATCAAAAGATTGCAAAAAGATCTCTTTTTATGCAGTAGAAACAACAATCGCTGTCATTGCTTTAGCATCTACAATTTTTAATCATCCAATAGGAAGGATCCTAACAACCTCTAAAGACACTATTTCTAAATTAAGCACCCTTGCCAAGGCTATTGAAAAGGGGGATACCGAAGGGGCTTTAGTATCTCTTATAAAAATTATAAATAATGGATTTTCCATAGCTGTTATTTGCAACTGCGGAATTCAAATTTCAATGGCTTCATTAGGAATGAAAACGATAACCCTCATCATTTCATCCATAGATGAATTTAAGAAAGACCGTCTATTGGAAGGGTATGGTGATCTTTTAATGACCGCTATCAAGATCAACACCATTTATTCTAAATACAAAATGAATTAAAAAAGCTTCCGAAGTTTATAGAACTTTAAACCCAATTGGCTACCTATTCGCTTTAAGCGCGTAAGATCTGGAATAAATCGATGTACGGTATAAGCCAAAAGAATTAACACTAGTCGAAGATGAAGTCCTACAGCGGATCGTACTCTAAAAAACCTTGGCATACATCTTGCTATTTGACTAAATAGGGTCTCAACAATTTTACGACGAGATTTTTGGATAAATTGTAAATATCCAGGGTGTTGATTTTTTGCTTTTTGTTTTCTTTGGGGAACTAATTGGATATTAGCCATCTCTAGTAACTCATTTTCTAGAAGTTTATTATTATAGGCTCTCTTCCCATATAGAATGGATTGTTCTGGTAAATCAATTTCCATTTCCTTTCAATGATTCAAAACCCATCTGCCTCGATGACTTCTGGAGATGAAATAGGTAGCCAATTGGGTTTTAAATTGCTTGCCTACTCAAATAAAACTCTCCTAACAGAGACTTAGCTTATTAAAAAATTTTAAACTCAATTGCGTTTTTAATCTTTTATATGCACTTGCTAAGAGAGTCTATGGAATACCTTAAAAAACTAGGAATTTGAGTTTTTCATACCCTCTTTTATATGAGTATTAATTGCAAAATATAAAGGGCCCAATAAATTTTCCCCGACTTCAAACCATTTTTTCATGACATCAGACTGATAAATCGTTAAAAGCTCCTCCGCTTCCTCTTTTGTAAAAAGCTCCTTGAATTTCTCTATGAATTCTCTTAAAAAACCCTCACTTACAACTAAAGATTTCAATTCACTTTTAGATTTTTCATTTAACGAATCTTCTCCCAACATCGTTGCTTGTTTTGCAAATGTATCGAATAAAACATCTAGCGATTTTTGGTTTAAAGCGATCGCTTTAATTACTTCAATCGCAACATTATCTATAGCCCCAGAATTATCTTTCATTATTTTTCCCTTTACCGTTTTTAAATCTTTATAAACATTAATCCCTCACTCTAAAAATAAAGAATGTGGATTGAAGATCTAACACAAAAAAATGTTAGAAATCATGGGCAAAATGGCAATGCTAATACAGGCCAACAACCATTAGCACATGCTACAAGTGCTGCTGCTGCTGCAGGAAGCAACACACCACCACTTGCTAGAGTTGCTGCTGCTGCTACTGCTTCACAACCAGCTATACAAAAAGCCCAAGTAACTGGCCCAGCGTCTGCGCCATGAACCATTGAAGCGCCAACGAAAGCAATAACTGGCAACGCTACGTGTTGAAGATTTTTAAAAATTTGATCTGGGGGCGCAATTCTTGGCGCATGCTCATAAACAAAATTCTGAGCTCTATAAAGACTGTTTGTGATTGCTGACATAAAAAACTCCTTTATTGTTGTTGTTTTTTAACATACTAAATAACAGTGACATTTGAAGTAAGGGGCAATCTTTTTTTTAAATTTTTTCTAAAAAACCGTGTGATGATTAGGATCGATTATTGGAAAAAAAATTTTCTTATAATTTATCAATTAAGGATAAAAGCGACCTTGCTGACGAGCAATTTCATAAACAACAATAGGTGTTATGACAGATAACGTCATAAAATCAATATCACCACTCATCGGCATTTTGACTAAATCTTCCATAAACGCCATTTTCATTTTTGATAATCCCGACCTCTCCGTTCCAAAAGCAATCGCAAAATTATTTTCTTTTAAATTCAAGTCATAGAACGATTTTTTTGCCGCTGGAGAAGTTCCCAGCAACCTTATTTTTTTCTCTTTAAACTCTCCTGCGAGATCTTCGAGCGATTCGCAATAGTGAATATTAAAATTAGGATATCCTTTTTCTCTAATTTTAGAAGACCATGAACGAAGTCTTGTAACTACTTTAGGATGATCGTGTCTAATCGAATTCCCAGTAAAATACAACTCGCACTCACCCATGGAAAGGACCACCTGCAAAATATTAGCAATATCGTATGGATCCCTTATGCAATCATAAACCAATTTTATCATCTATATTCCTTTGCCTCTTTTTTAAAAAATTCTAAATTTTAAATCGCGAGGTGTATACATCATTTAAATCGAATTGGCTAGCTATTTCATTTCCAGATGTTATCAAAGACCTCTGCTAGAGATAGCCCGGAGATAAAATGGGCAGCCAATTAGGCTTTAAACCCAATTGGCTACCTATTCGCTCTAAGCACGTGAGCGAAACAAGCAAGATACAAGCTGAGCTTTGAAGCCAAGGGTATTCCCCCTTGGCGAGAAGCAAAGCGAAGTAGATTGTTTGTTGCAGCTAGCGCTTAGAGTGTAAGATCTGGAAT
>JBIIKD010000073.1:0-7236 GCA_044233345.1 Chlamydiia bacterium | reverse complement strand
TGATCCGATATCCCTTCCCATCAAGCCTTTTGTGAACACCTATGGAGGTGATATACAAACGGTCGTCTAGGTTAATGCTGGCAAAAGCTATCAAACCGTTTTGTGGTCTGATCGGAAGGAGTTCCACTTTTGTTATGCTCATAAAGCCCTGGGTTGTTACGTCTATCAATTTTCAAAAGCAAGCCGAAGAAAGAAGTTAATGCAAGAACGTCAGCATCACCTTTTGGTGACACGACCTGTTCCTGCGAAATTTCTTGATCCAGCTTTCCTTTTTTCATGCCCTCATGATAACTCAGACTCTAGGCACTTGGCTTGTGACTGCCTGAAAATGGAATCCAACACTCTTTTTCAAGAAACTTTTGGAAACAAACTGGAAATGAGGTATTTTGGGAGAAGATTTCAGGAGTAATAATTGCGACTGGAGTGGAAATGAAAATGTAAAAAAGAAGTAACAAAATGGCCGCAGTTTTAAATTATCCTGCCGTTAGTATCTCAGAAATACTAAGTCGCTTTGAGGAAGAAATAGACAAAACCTCTTCAAGGGACGCCCTTGTTAAACTATTCTGCTCTCAAATCATTCCATTCATCTCTAATCATCCTATCCTAGAACCCTTAAGATCTCGTTGGATTGCAAAGCAGCAAGCCTTGGCTTACGATGTCGATAAGAGTAAACAACATACATTAGAAGAAATCCAAAATGCCTTTGCAAAAATCAGCAATGATCTGCAAGCGAGCACCGATAACTCTATCCAATCGCAAATCACAAAAATAGAGAACATTTTGAGAGGAAGGGATAAATACTATAGTCCACCAATCTACGTTGTACTCTTTGATGAATTGAAACAACTCCTGGAACTAGCTCTTGCAGCGGGACACGCAGATGTGTGCAAGAAATATTGCAAATTGAACACACATTCAAAATCTGTTCAAAAAGATCCTGCCCAAACAACTCGTTGGGGGCTGCTAAATGAGCAAGGGGTAGTGTATAAGATTTTATCCTCTGAAGAAGCTTCCGAAGCAAAAAACAATCCTAACCTAATCCGCATCCCGCCAGAAACTCATTGGATTGATGAAACATTTATTGAGCTTTTTACAATCGTTCCTTCATTAAGCAAAACATACGAATCCAAGAGAGCAACACAATCAGACCAGACCCACGATCCTGCTGTCGTCTGGTGGTGGATGCAAGGTGCTTTGCGGTTCTGGAATACACCACAATCTCACTTTGAGCAACCTACTCGCCGTCCAAAAACTCAAGCCGACTGCTCTAAACATTTTACTAAGTTGTGTGAAGTATCCGTATGGAGGGAAATTGAGGATGCTAAAAGGGGAAATCCTTCTAGATCTAAGGCTTTTATTTTTACTGAGACCTTCTTCCGTAACGGCCTTGCGACTCTTAACAATGAGATTATCGCTTTTTTGTCTAATCCAGATATAAGCACTGAGTCATCTTCCTCTACATTTGAGCTTCAGCTAAATGATAACGAGTTATGGATCTTGGTAACGCCAAACAATAGTCAAGTTGAAAGGCTTTATCTACAGAAGTTTCATGATGGCGAACACCCAAATGGTTCTTCAACCTTACGTTTTGTAAAAAAGCTATTCCAGAAACCCCAAGGGGGAAAAATCGAAGTTGAGTTGTTGTATAAATCTGAGTCTATCGCAAAGTATATTAATCGTTTACGTTTACCTAAGGACTTGAAAAAGCTATTTTTTCATACATCTCATAGCGACCGTGTTCAATTCAACGGCGTTAAAATCACCGCTGAAAATAATCCATTAGCAAATGTGGAATTGATCTTGAAAGAACTAAGAAAAAACCATCAAAAGGCAAAAATATAAATCACTAAGCCTTTGGATTTAGATCAGGAGTGCAAAATTGATTAGAGCAATTTTAATTCACGGGAATGGTGGAGGTAAGCCGACAGACAACTGGCTTCCTTATCTTAAAAGAGAACTAGAAAAAATTGGTGTTAAAACTGACGCACCCCAATTTCCAGATGCAGATTTAGCTCGAGCGTCTTATTGGATTCCATTCCTAAAAGACATCCTCAAGGCTGATGAAAAAACTATTATAATAGGGCATTCTTCAGGTGCAATTGCTGCAATGAAATTTGCTGAAGAGAATCAAATTTTGGGTTCTGTCTTAGTGGGTGCTTATCATAGTGATTTAGGTATTGAAAATGAAAAATTAAGTGGCTATTTCGATGCTCCTTGGGACTGGGAATCGATTCGAAAAAATCAAAAATGGATTATTCAATTTGCCTCTACCGACGATCGATGGATTCCAATTGCAGAAGCAAGATATATCTCTGAACACTTAAAAACAGAATACTATGAATTTTCAGATAGGGGACATTTCGGAGGAGATCGAGAAGTCAAAGAATTTAAGGAATGTGTGGCTGTTCTTAAGAGGAAGTTGGACGTAAAATGAGTTCGTAAACTTCGTAATCCTGGTGAATAGCCCCATTTAAATCTAACTCATTGCAAAGGAGAAAAGAGGTTCCAATATCATCCAATAGTTCCTCATGGAAATTTTCTGGAAGGAATGCCAAGTGTGGTAGGAATCCACGCACATGATTAATAAAGCCATTTTTTCCTTTGAAGGTAGCAATGGCAGGTATGGAGTTAAAAGATAGGATCGAAAAAGAATCGGCTTCTATTTCAGCTTTAAGAAAATCTTTGTGAAGTTGGCAATAAAACGGCTTTCTTTCATAAAAGTGATCCCACTTTCCAGATAAGACTCCCGCCTCTATCGGCTTCCAATAAGCATTCACAGGTGAGTATGCCAAGATGAAAATTCTGCCGTCTTGCTTGAGGAGACCTTTCATTCTTTTGAAAATTGCCTTTTGATCAACAAACCAATGCAGCGTGCTAAGACAAACAATAACATCATATTTCTCCTTGTCTTCAAAGTTGAGAGCATCAACTTGCTCAAAAGAAATGTGAGAAAAACTTGACTTTGCAAGATCAATCATTGATCGAGAACAATCGATACCTTTTACAGAGCCCAATGGAACCTTCTGAGAGATAAGACTTGTGATTCTTCCATCCCCACAACCAATATCCAAAATCCTTTCATCACCTTGAAGTTCCCATTTTTCCAAAAAAATCTCTGCACTAGAAGTTTGAATGACAGAATTATTTCGGTATGTTTGCGCCTGGGAGAGCTCCTCTCCATTGATGTCATGTAGGATAAAAATCATTAGAAAAAAGTACTTTTGTATTCCCATATATCGCATTTTCCAAAACAACTCCCCAAGTTTATCTTTTTGATTGGTATAAATCTAGAGAGTCTGTTCTGAAAAAGCTTTAAGTCCTGCCTTTTTTAGAGCTTCCATTGCATGACAATACGGGTAAGGACCATAACTGATGCGGGCAACTCCCAGTTTTGCAAATTTTTCGGGGGAAGATATCTCTTCCAAGACCATTATATTGACAGGTATTGGAGAATGTTCACACAATTTTTCAATTAGTTTAACATCTTGTAAGCCAGGAACAAAAAAGCCATTTGCTCCAGCCTCTGCATAGGCAAAGGCACGATGGATTGCCTCTTCTAAAATCTTTTCGTTATGTTGGGTTGAGTCTTGCTTAAAGAAAGTATCTGTCCTTGCATTGATGAAAATTGGAACCTGAGTTTGTTGTGTAACTTCCTTGATAGCTCTGATACGTTCACATTGCTCAATTATCGAGTATAGCTTTTGACTTCCTATAATTTGATCTTCAAAGTTTATGCCAACAGCACCAGCTTCAATAACTCTAGTTACATTTGCCTGTATAGCTTGTGGCGTTTTTCCATAGCCGCCCTCTATATCAATAGTAACGGGCACATCAACATTAGCAATGATACGTTTAAGATTGGCTAGGACCAGGTCAAATGGGAGGCTTTCTCCATCTTCATATCCATGTGCTGCCGCTACGGCCCAACTCCCAGTAGCAATTATTTTTGCGCCAATTTTTTCTATAATTTTGGCACTCCCAGCATCCCAAATATTAAATAACATAAGAGGATCACCTTTGATATGTAATGATTTAAGTAATTGAGCCTTTTCGGATTGTGATTTCATAACTATATTCCTCTTTCATGGGTTAGTAACCATTGTTTTCGCATAAGCCCTCCACCATATCCACCAATTTCGCCATTTGCATTGATTACTCGGTGACAAGGGACGATAATGGCTAACTGATTTGCTCCATTTGCTTGAGCAACAGCTCTAAACGCTGAAGGGCGTTCAATCGCAACAGCAATATCAGAATAAGATCGTGTTTCTCCGAGAGGAATTTTTTGTAATTCTTCCCAAACTCGTTTTTGAAAAGGAGAACCAAGAAAAAATAAGGGTGTTTTAAATAATTTGAGAGTTCCCTCGAAATATTCCTTCAATTCACCTTCGATTAAATTAATGGGCTTTGTGTGCCCTGGAATAATTGCTGATTTGGTTTTTTGTCGGAGCCACTCTACTTCCCGTTCAAGACCTCGACGATCCACAAATTCTAAAAGATAAAGAGCCTTTTCATCTGCGATAGCAACCATTGGCCCAAGGACTGTATCAATCCATGCGGCTCTAAGAACTTTATCATTTCCGATTTTGGAAGGGGGTACGCCCATAATGCGTGTAAAAGCATCTCTAAATCCACTGCCAGATTCATAACCAGTAGAAAGCTGAGCTTCAATGATAGCGTCGCCACTTCTAATTTGTTTCATGGCTAATCCCATACGTCTTGCACGGGCATATTCAACAAAGGTCATTCCAAATCGCTTTTTAAACTGTCGCCGAGCAGTTGACTCATCAACGCATATTTCCTTAAAGTCTTTATCCTTCCAGCGTTTTTCGGGATTCTTCTCTACTGCTTCTACAAGGATTTGAACGAGTTTAGAAACATGATTAGGATGTGAGAGGGGTCTACAGCGTTTACAGGGTCTAAATGATGCCAAGAGTGCTTGCTTTGCATTTTCAAAAAACTCACAGTTCTCAAATTTTGGCTTGCGAGCAGGACATGTGGGTCGGCAAAATACCCCAGTAGTTTTAACACCCACAAAAAAAATACCTTCATATTGTGTTTTTTTATCAAGCAGTGCCTGGTAAAATTCAACTTTCTGTTCGTCTGTGATCACGGTTGCTCTCTTATACGATTAATTTCAGACACATTATATAAGATTGGCCAAAAGATGCCGCCGAAATTCAGGCATTGATTTTTTATGATAGCCAAATCTTATAGATAAACAACCATTCCTCCTCTCTAATTTGAGAATGGGAACCTAAGCATTAGAAAAATTTTGGAAATTTTTTTTGAAGGTCTTTCTTTGAGCTGATTTTCATCAATATGAACAGGTACCGCTTCTATTTAAGGAGCATACCCCCTCTGTTTTTCTAAGGTGCTCGTTCCATCACCTGGGAGTCCCATTGACTTTTTGCGTTTGATTAGAAGAAGTCAATACACTTGGGATCTTTATTCTACTCCAGTCAAAAGTTCTGAATGTGTCTCTCCACCTCCAATCAATTTTAAGGCTTCAGTTTAACGACTGAAGCCTTTTGTTTTTAGTGACATACAACCATAAATTCACACCGAAAAATTCAGCTGCGTAAAGCCCAATTACGCAGTATTTACGCACTAGACTGGATGAAACAGGCGTAAAATTCTTTGCTTTTGACCAGCCACTCACCTATACTTCTCTCCCTTATGCTAGAGCTAAACCTACACCCAAACCCTAAGAAAGCCGTCTATTCCAGGATTTCAAATCCCGTTCGCAAAGTTGGCTATTTATTCGCGCTTTGCGCAAACGACCCCCTCTACTCAAAACACAAACAATTACTAGGAGGGGTTTTAGACATGCTGGACGGCCTTGAATATCACATAGGCAAGATACGAACTTACGAAAAAGCTGCATGCAGATTCGTAGCTAACCTGTATGCTCTAAGCAAAACAAAGGAACCTGTTAGCATAGCAGATTTATCAAGGAGAGCCAATCACCACCCAGCAGCGCATGAAGCAGTGGCATATATCGGCCGCCTCGGACAGCTCTGCAGTTTTTTTGAATCAGAATGGTTTAGCACAGTCGTAGGAACGGCTAATATAGCACTTAAAGCACCATCCATTTTAGCTCTAATGCCTCTACGAAATAAACATTCTGCACACAGGCAACAAGACGATCCGCGAAAAGATGACTGCAGCAGCCTAGGTTTTAATGAATTTGGGCTAAAGCACGGTTTGATAGGCTTCGGCGAAGAACCCAAGAACGTAAATATCCAGTACTCTTTCCCAACCAAACAACGACATCCTCTACTCAAGAATCATTGCCCTTCTCCAATTCCCGATATAGAACACTTCGGGGAAAATAATAATCTTGTCATCTTTACGCCTACCAAAATCCATCAAAAAATAGTAAATGAAGCTATCAGCCTACTTGAACTGTTTTTTGGATTTCAGCCGTAACCTCTCTTTAACGATGTAACACTTGTAACAGCTGTAACACAGAAGGGAAATCCCTGTTACACCGCCACACCTTTTGGTTGTGAAAAATGTGACAACTCTTTCTTAAACTGCGTAAAAATTGCGTAATTTTCGAAAAATCAGACCAGTTCCCACCTAGTTTACAAGGAGTTCTTAGCCAAAGGTCGGGAGATGTTCTCTCTCTTTATTGCTATTTATTCCAGTTTTTCCTACACTAATCCCCTTTCTTAAGGAGGATGTATGGGAACAATCAGGGACTATGACAAAGAGGACGGCTCCACCACCTATCATGCTGAGGTGCGGTTAAGAGGATACCCCGTACAAAGAGCTTCCTTCCGAACAAAAACTTTGGCCAAAAAATGGATTCAAGACACGGAATCGTCCATTCGAGATGGAAGGCATTTCCGTACAGCGGAAGCCAAAAAGCATACTGTCAAAGATTTGATAGAAAAATTTATTTCACAGTGGCTATCTCAACATCCTCATAGAGTGGTTAGACAAACAGCTTATCTTGCTTGGTGGAAAGACCGCCTAGGACATCTATTACTTGCAGACCTCACTCCTGTTGTGCTGGCAGAAGCTAGAGATGCTCTTCTTGCAGAAAGAACTCCCAGGGGAAATATCCGCAATCCATCAACCGCCAATCGATATAGTAGTTTAATTTTTGGTTGACACTTGATATGCTTCTTCATCTAAAACAAGATGGAGGTACAAATGGCTAAGCCCTATTCGCTTGATCTAAGAGAACGAGTGTTGCAATATCTGGAACAATTCCCCGACAGAAAT
>JBIIKD010000072.1:0-7264 GCA_044233345.1 Chlamydiia bacterium | reverse complement strand
AGCGTAATCAGCTTTATTATTTTCTTTGCGATTGGACTTGGACCTTCTGTTTTTGTTGTTATATCAGAAATATTTCCAATGAAGTGGCGTGCTAGAGGAATTTCAATTGCACTTTTTGTCAGCTGGCTTTCTAATTATTTAATTAGTTCTGTATTTTTAAGTCTTATCAAAGGGATAGGGGAAATGGGCGTATTTGCTTTATTTGCTGGTATTAGTGTTTTAGCTCTTCTTTTTGTTGTTTTTTTCATTCCTGAAACAAAAGGAAAAGTCTTAGAGTAAAATATTGATTTGCGTATACTGTATTGTTAAAATAAAGAAGTAAGGATTGGTATTTATATGTTTCAAGAACTTGAAGTGATGTTAGGGGATAAATGCGAAGAGATTTTGGGATTTAAAAAAGCAAAAATTTCAAAAAACCTTCTTCATTTACCAGGGCCTGATTTTACTGATCGGATAATGGCCCGATCGAACAGAAACATTAGAGTACTACAAAATTTAGAGTCATTTTTCCAGCATGGAAGATTGAGGGGAACTGGCTATCTTTCTATTTTGCCGGTAGACCAGGGAGTGGAACATTCCGCTGGTGCTTCTTTTGCGCCAAACCCCCTATATTTTGATCCTGAAAATATTGTTAAGCTCGCGATTGAAGGGGGATGTAATGCGGTTGCATCTACATTTGGAGTTCTTGGAATGGTAGCTCGTAAATACGCTCATAAGATTCCTTTTATAGTAAAGATTAACCACAACGAACTTCTTACTTATCCTAGTAAATATGATCAAATTCTTTTTGGAACAGTTCGAGAAGCTTATAACCTTGGAGCTAAAGCAATTGGCGCCACTATTTATTTTGGATCAGAAAATAGTGCGAGGCAAATAGTTGAAGTAGCTGAGGCATTTGAGTATGCACATGAACTTGGAATGGCAACGGTCCTTTGGTGTTATTTACGTAATAACGGATTCAAAAAAGATGGAGTCGACTATCATACAGCAGCAGACTTAACTAGCCAAGCGATCCATCTAGGAGCAACTATTCAGGCAGATATTGTTAAACAGAAACTTCCCACAAATAATGGTGGCTTTGTTGCTCTTAACTTTGGTCAAACTAGTCCATTAGTATATAAAGAACTAACTTCTGATCACCCTATTGATCTTACCCGTTATCAGGTCGCTAATGCCTATATGGGAATGATAGGGCTAATTAATTCTGGAGGAGCATCAGGAGCAAATGATTTACAAGATGCAGTTCATACAGCAGCCATTAACAAACGGGCTGGTGGTATGGGGCTTATTTCAGGAAGAAAGGCATTCCAAAAACCAATGAAGGAAGGAATTAAAATTCTTCACGCTATCCAGGATGTTTACTTAACTCCAGAATTTTCTGTCGCAGAATAATTTTTCCTAGGATTTCGAAAGCTTTTTCGCTATACACGTGAGCATTGCCGAATGGCCCCGAAACCCTAAACGGAAGAATAAAATCCGCGGGAAGATTTTTGATTTTAAAGGTAGAGTCAAAAAAAAATTTTGTTGGACCAAGTTCGATATCCATCCTTTTATTTTTTATATCTACTGCTCCCCAGGTAATAAAAGGATATTTTCCTGCCACTAAAAAATCTGTCTTAGGATAGGTATAGACTCCGTCATGAAAAGAAAGGGTCGCCTTCTCGAATTGGATGGGGGTCAGAGTATTTACATCAAGACTGAAGTGGAGTAGCAAAAGGACTTCATGGAGAAAAGAATTTTTTTCACTTTTTACGACTCCAGATTCAAGGCTAATAGGAATTGGGGCAAAAGGATTTTTTAGGAGATCTAAGAGGGATAGAGAAATCTCTCCTTGCTCAATCGTTATCTCAAGTTCTCCATCTGAAAGTATAAGGCCTGTAAATTCTTGATGAGCATTCCATTGAAATTTAAGCGTTTTAAAAGATCCCTTCCAGCCGGTTTTTTCAAAAAGAAACTGACAGATGTATCTTTTCCCCATCTCTGTTTCTCCTAAATAAGGGATGGAGAAAACAAAGAAAAAAATAGTTATTATAAACAAGAGAAGCTTTTTCATAGGGAAGGGATTTTAGCGGTTTCCCTACTATTACTCAACAGTTACTGCTTTAGCAAGGTTTCTTGGTTGGTCTATATCGCGACCGTGGTAAAGAGCAACATAGTAAGCAAAAAGTTGTGTTGCCACAGTGTAGGGAATGGGAGAAAACAAATCATCTAAAGTATCGGGGATATAAAGAACATCATTTGTCACTTCAAGAAGCTCCCTGCACCCTTCTGGAGCAAAAGCTAAGATAGGCCCCCCGCGAGCTCGAATTTCCATCAAATTGCTTACAAGTTTTCGAAAAGTGAGTTTGTTGCCGCAAAGGGCAATTGTTGGAAGTTCAGGGGAAATAAGGGCAATCGGTCCATGTTTCATTTCTCCTGCTGGATAAGCTGAGCACTCAAAGTAGGCGATCTCTTTTAATTTTAAAGCTCCTTCAAGGCAAACGGGGAACATGGAATTTCTTCCTACAAAAAAGAAGTTTCGAAATTGCGCAAAACGATTTGCAACAGATTGAATATCTGGAGCTAATTTTAAAACATCATTAATTGCTTGAGGCAGGTGTTGTAATTGCTTGATAAAAAAAACACCCTCTTCCAAAGAAAGGCGTTTTGAACGAGCGATTTTAAGAGCTAAAAGAGAAAGAACAGTAACCTGACTTGTAAAAGCCTTTGTGCAACAGACGCTAATTTCAGGTCCAGCTCTTAAAAAAATAGTGGCATCCGCTTCTCTTGAAAGGCTTGAATGTTCTACATTGCAAATTGCAATAATTGGCATTTTTAAATGCTTTATTTCTCGAATGGCACCAAGCGTGTCCGCTGTCTCTCCTGATTGACTAATTGCAATCACCAAAGTTTCAGGATCTATTATTGGTGTCCGATATCGAAATTCAGAGGCAATTTCAACCCGCGTGGAAATATGAGCTGTAGTTTCTATAATCGATGCAGCTAAGTAGCCAGCGTGATAAGAAGATCCACAAGCTAAAATTAAGATCTGTTTTATATTAGAAAAAGAAGAGATAATTCCATCTAATTCAGGAAAAAAGGCGGAACCTTTGTTTAGATCTAACCGATTTTCCATTGCTTTTTTTATGGCAGCTGGTTGCTCATAAATTTCTTTTAAAAGAAAATGCTCGTAGCTTCCTTTTGATGTAGAAAGCTCACTTAGGCCAAGGCTTTCTGTTTTTTTACACATCTTTATGCCATTTTTTCCGAAGACACCGATTTGATGGGGAGTGATATGAGTAATTTCATCATTATAGAGATAAAAAACATCAAGTGTTGTCCCTGGAAAAGCATTTGAATCTGAAGAGAGAAAAATATCCCTTGAAGTTTGATCAACTCCTATAATAAGGGGGCAACCTCTTGCAGCAGCGATGATCTCATTTGGGTGATTTTGATGAATGATTGCAAAGGCAAACGATCCCTCTAGATGGGGAAGGGTTTCTTGAACTGCTTTTAGAAAATCGCCTTTATAATGAAAGGCGACTAATTGACTAATTACTTCAGCATCTGTTTCTGAGGAAAAATGAACGCCATGGCTTTTTAAAAACGATTTTAGCTGTTGAAAGTTTTCAATGATTCCATTATGAACCATAGCGATCGTACGATCTTGATCATAATGGGGATGGGCGTTTACTTGCGAGACAGAACCGTGAGTAGCCCATCGAGTATGAGCAATTGCCATTTCTAGTTCAAGATTGTGGTTTTGTACTTCTTTATCAAGTATTGCAACCTTGCCCACTGTTTTATAAGAAATAATGCGACCATCAAGAATCCCTGCAATTCCTGCAGAGTCATATCCACGATACTCAAGTTTCTTTAAGCCATCTAAACAGATGCGAGCGGAGTTCTTTGTAGTACCAAGCTTTATATGACCATAAATTCCACACATAAGATCTATGGTAACTCTTTCTTGAAATCTGACACAACAAACTTTTGCAGAATTTTAAGATTGGAATAATACCAAGTCATTTACTGAGACGTTTTTTTAAAAATGATAAAAGGAATCGAGATGCAAACGACCATTCCAATCGATAAAAAAAGCTCATAAAAAAGAATACTTCCCGTTTGAATTTCTGGAGGTGGAAAAAATCCAAGAACCATCGCAAAAAGAGATCCTATTATTCCAGTTATAGAAACAATCCATATTCCTGCAGTTCCACCAGGAACTTTATAAGTTTTTTCTAGTTTAGGATTTTTGTAACGAAGAATAATACTTGAGATGAAGAGTAAAATGTACATAAGAAGATAAAGTTCTGCCGCAAGAACACTTAAAAGCCAAAAAGAACTATTTACACTGGGCATGAATACGAATAAAATCGCTAAGAGGCTTACAATACAGGCTTGTATGATCATTACAGCAATAGGCATATTGTGTTTGTTTGATTTATGCATAAAGGATGGTAAATCTCGATTTTGTGCTGCTGCAAGAAGACCTCTACAAGGTCCCGCTGCCCAAGTGCTTACGCCACCTAAAGCTCCAAATGCAATACAAATTGCCAGGGCAGGAATCATCCATGCCAAATTCCATTGATCTAAAAATTTATAAAGAGCTTCGATGCTTCCCGAGACAAGGCTAATTTCTGTTTTAGGTATGATAATACTAATTGAAAGAGTTCCTAAAATGGACAAAATCATAATAAGAATCGCTGAAACAGCAATAGCTCTAGAGTAATTTTTCTGAGGATTTATTACATCTAGAGCATGTACAGCTGACATCTCTATTCCACAAAAGCTTAGAAATATCCCTGCTAAAAAAGCCCAATCTGAAATATGACCAAACTTAGGAAATACATTAGACCAAGTAAAGGCGATTTCAGAAGGGTGCCCATTACCAATCCAAACAAAAGCAAGAGCTATGATTAACGTTCCAGTAATAAGAGTACCAAGAATTACGCCTACAGTACTAACCCAGCTAGAGATTTTCATCCCCCCTAAATTTATATAAGTGACTAGCCAAAAAATCCCAATGATCATAAAAAACTGATACCATGGATTTTGTGAAAAAGATGGAGCTATTGCATAAGCAAAAGTTGCCGCTATAAAAGAGATAATAGTTGGATACCAAACAACATTTTCTATCCACTGAAGCCAAATAGCAAGAAACCCCCATCGATCGCCTAATGCTTCTTTTACCCAAGCAAAAACTCCACCAGACTTTGGAATGCTCGATGCTAATTCTGCTGAAACCAATGCGGAAGGAATAAAGAAAAAAATCATTGCAAGAAGAAGATAGGAGATAGAAGCCAAACCATACTCAGCAGTCACCGGCCAGTTTCGAATGCTTAGCACTGTAGCTAAGTTAATCATTGTGAGTGTGAAAATAGTCAGGGGCTTTTTAGACATAAAGATAAGATAATTCATAAAGGTTTATGTTTCTATATTAATTTATTCAGATAAGCCAAAAAATCAAGAATAGTAAAATGTTTTTAGGTGTCTTGTGAAAAACCCCAAATTTTCAATCAATTTCATCTGAATTTATAATTAAATTGCATTTTTAATTATTTTTTTAAAAATTATTTGATAATTAATAATTATTTGTTATAGTGACATAATAATAATAAATTAATATCGATTAGCCAGGCTCGAAAAACCTTGGCAAGTTTAATAATAAGAGAGGGTAGTTATGAATTTTGTTGTAAAAGAAGATTCCAATGTTTTGGAATCAGAAATGCCTTGCGTTGCACAAATAGATTGTGAAGAAGAAACTAAAAGAGGAAGAGGTCGTCCTCGTAAATATCCAGTAAAAGAAGAAAATGGGGAAAAAAAAGGAAGAGGAAGACCTAGAAAGTATCTGGTAAAACAAGAAGCTGAAGTAAAAAGAGGAAGGGGAAGACCCAGAAAATATTCTATTCTTGAAAAAGAACTCCTTCCATCAGGTCTTTATAAGCCTGCCATAAAAAAAGTGGATAGTGGCCATCTTCTTAAGCAAATGTTCAATTATTTTACTAAATTGTTAATTATTCACAATGAGCTTGCTAAAATGGGTGGAAGGCACGAGGTTGTTTTTAACCGATTGAAAAATCTAGATTTTCAGATGGCTGAAGTATGCAAAACGATTCTTAGTAGAGAATATATTGATTCTACTATTGAAGAGAAAGAGGTTGCCTAGTATTTATTAAAAAATGCAAACACAGGTAAAAAAACTATATTTGCTTCGTCATGGTGAGACAGAGTGGACTCAACTTGGTAAACACACAGGTCTCACCGACATACCATTAACTAAAAATGGAAAAAAAGAGGCAAAGAAACTAGGGAAAAGTTTAGAAAAAATCTTTTTTGATACAATTCTTTGCAGTCCTTTAAAGAGGGCGCATGATACAGCGTCTATCGCATTCCCTGAAAAAAAGATAGTCATAGATAATGATCTTGTCGAATGGGATTATGGCGATTATGAGGGGGTGACAAGCAAAGAAATTGAGAAAATGAATCCTGGATGGAATGTCTTTACTAAAGATACACCAAATGGAGAAGCTAGAGAGCTTGTTGAAAAACGAGCAGACCGGGTAATTGAAAGAGTTCTACAGCTTAGTGGTACCGTAGCTATTGTTTCTAGTGGGCATTTCTCAAGAGCACTTGGAGTTAGGTGGTTAAATTTGCCTATTTCATACGGACAATACCTTATACTAACAACCGCATCTAAATCTATTCTTGGTTTTGAGCATATTCATCCAGCTATTGAGTGCTGGAATGATATTTCTCATCTTTAAAACCCAATTGGCTACCTATTTGCTCTAAGCCCGTAAGCGAAACAAGCAAGATACCAGCTGAGCTTTGAGCAAAGAGTATCTCCCCTTGGTTTCGCTTCAATTATTCAAAATCCATCTGCCTCGATGACGTCTGGAGATGAAATAGGCAGCCAATTCGGTTTAAAAGGAATTGCGTTTTGATCATAGGGACCAAAAGATTATCTGAATTTTTGAAGCTTTCAAAAAAACCAAAACTTGAATTAATACGGCCTTGATATTAATATAAAAATATTTATTTTTACTTATTATTTGAAGTAAAATGTTTCACCGTTTATTTAGTGTATTATGAAGAAGTTTATTTCTTTTTTGTTTTTAGTGTTTGCTTCATTGGCAAGTTCAGGGCATACTCCTCCTCGCTCAAATCAACTCCAGGTTCTTTTTAATGAATATGGTAAAGATATGAAGGAGGAGTATGGAATGCATATTATTCGTCACAGTATTAGTGCTACCCCCAAGGTAAAAAAAATAGTGGTCGATTT
>JBIIKD010000005.1:0-26678 GCA_044233345.1 Chlamydiia bacterium | reverse complement strand
CCCTAAAATTCACTACCCCCCCTCTATCAGCAGTCTACCGAACGATATTCCAAACCTTTATCTCGCCCATAAAGGGGGGCTCCCACCATCCGAAATCAAAAAAGGATTATCAGCAATCATAGTAGGACCTGAAAGCGGATTTAGTGAAGAAGAGGTCTATTTTTTTCAAAACACACTAGATGCAACTCCGATCACACTTTCAAAAAATGTTCTTAGAGCTGAAACAGCTGCAGTCATTGCCTCTTTTCTTATCACTTAATTTATTTAATTCACACAATCGTTTAAACCAATATAAAACTGACTGTATAGTCTATAAAAAGGCTTTTTAAATGCTTCAGATACTTTTTGGTAATTCTAGAACTTCTCAAGCAGCACCCCCCAATAGACCCTTTAAATAATAGACAAAGAATCACTCCAATTGATGTAATGCAAAAAGCTTTTACTAAAATATGGAATTTTATTGATTTAGTAATAAAAGCCTTTAATTATTTAAGGTCCTACTTTCAACCCAGTTCCGCGCCATCAAGACAAATAACGCATCCTAATACAGGGAGCCAATTTAACGGCAATCAACCGAATATTGCATTTAGAAACGCTCTTCTACCTACTTTGGGCATACCGACTATAAGTCAAAATCCCCCCCATTCAAGATGAACCTGAAGATGATCTTTTAGAAAGATCAGCAAATAAATTCAATCCTGAATGCCTTTCTCTTTTAAACAGCTTTTTTAAAGGAGCATTAGGGACTCAATATCGTTTTGAACAAGATCACATTAAGCCACGTCCAAATTCAGTCGTTCATTTCGGAGAGAGTTCTGATCCCTCAACAATTTTCGGATGGATGAAAATCACAAATATCACGACTTTCTCAACAACAAGGAACGTAGTTCAAACTAAAGAATACTATCTTAATTTTCAGTTAGGAAGTGCTTTTTTTCTTAGAAATCAAAACGATAAGTTAGGGATTCAATTAGACAAAGACGGGAATTTTGTTTCTCTATATTTAAATAATAAGAAGGAAAAAGCAGGTCTTATTTTTAAAGCTGGTTCTGAATGGAATGTTCACCTTTCAACTGCCATTAAATAATTTTTAAAAAACAAAGCATTTAAACTAGAAGGAAATAAAATTTCCCTTCATCCTTTATTTATTTCTCAATGTCCGGAGTTTATACTTAAAAATCTATGTAGATCAGGTCAATTTGATTTTCATCACTCCATAAATTTTTTAAAAAACGATTTAACTTCATCACCCGCGGTGGATCTAGGCGGTCTTCGCAATCAATTTTTCTCTGATTTATCTAAATCGTTATTAGATGGGTCTGATTCTCGAATCATTCATATGAAATCTGAAATTCCTGAAATTCAAAATATTGATAATAGCGAAGAAATCGAAATATTGGGGTATCTTGGAATGTTCTTTTCAGAGTGTTTTAGAAATCAAAATGCTATTACTGGAAGAATTTTTCCAGACAATTATTTTTCACTTCTTAAATCACTAATACCTATATGTAATGAAAAACTTAATGATGTTGATTTTTTAACCTGCGCTAAAAAAATAGCAATACAAGAAGAGATCCCTCTTTTTGATTTTTTACTTCAAGACAATACAGTCGTTGCTCTTTCAGACGAACTTCATGATCTTATTTTTAATATATTGATGTTATGTAATGAAAGTGATGATCTAGATATTCACGATATAAAGACCCTTGTTTTTTCACATTTACTCGATTGTTACAAAAAACGTATTATTTCTGCTCAGATAGTTGCACGAAATATTTCTAAAAATCTGCTGGACGATTTTATGCTTACTGATGAAGTATCTTTAAGCGAAAAAATTCAAGGACAGCCTTTTTCTCGCGATGAGATAGTTTCTAGAATCTTCTATTCTGGTCAAAATCCAGTTATTAAAGAAAAAATCACCTGGTTAAAAGAGTTTATTCGTGAGAAAGATGAAGAATGGGTTAAAAGCCTTATATTCACGATTACCGGTCACCGCGCTATTATTGCCTCTACAAAAATCACGCTAAAAGAATCAAAAGATAGTTTATGTCGCACCCGTACATGTTTCCAAGATATAGAGATCCTTATTACTCACACTGATCTAGGAACAGAGGTTCAACAAGACCGAAACGCCCCCCCAGTTGATAACAAAACAAAATTCCTAAATATGCTTACGATGAACGAGTCAGGTTTTGAAACTAAATAAAAAAACTTTAAAACTATTAAGTCGTTCATTATAAGTTACATGCATTCATTTTGTTTTTTATGTATTTTTATTTTAAATTAACAAATTGATAGTTATTAAATAGTCGTGTTATAATAATTTATTGATTAAAACAAAAGTAAATATATTATTATGGATTACTTTAATATAGACATAGGAAACCCTTTTGAAGGGTGCTCTAATAGCGATTTTGGAGGGGGGGGGTCTTCAGTCAGCGCAATTTCCTTGCCTATAGATAGAAGCGAGAGAATCTCTGGTGCATGGAATAAAACTGTCGCTTTTTTTACAAAAGGTCTTATAGGCGATACAATTAGATCAAAGTCTTATCTACTTGGGCGTCAGATAACTGGAGAAATTGCAGGAAAATGTCTATTTGGTTTTCTAGGATCTCATATTGGAAAATCTATTGGTAGTTTGGCTATTCCAACATTTGCAGCAAGTCTCGCAGCTATCTTTGTAGACGATCCAAACATCAATAAATTAGGTCTTTCGAAAACTGCACTTGCTACAGGAATTGTTGCAACAACTATAGCTATGCAAATCTTGTTTAGTGAGTATTTAGAAGAGACCGGAGCTTCTGTTGGAAGTTACATATTTGGATCTATTGGTGGTCTTGTTGGAGAGATGGTATTAGCCTACAGCACCGAGGCACCTGAGTCTTCCTTAAAAGACTATGCAATAAAATATACTATGCGTAAGGGAACTTTAATGTTCATGCAAAATCTGATTCCTTATTCTGGTATTTTAGGTCAGGTTCGCGATAAAATACTTTTTTATGGAATGTATAATAAAGATGCTATCACGAACGCTTATAACAAAGCTCATTTTGTAATGAATGCTTTAAAAGATCAAGATATTGCTAAAGTAACTCAAAACCTAGTTAAAGAAAGTGGTAAAGCTTCTTTTTTTGGAGCCTCTATTTTAATCGATTTTATACCTCGTTTTATACGCGTAGGAATTCGCTCTTTTAATAAATATACCCCTTTAGTTCAAACCTCTCCTAAAATTCTTATTGCCCAAAAAAATTTGCGTGCTGCATTTGGATCATCTGACACCGATTCTATAAAAAAAGCAAAAAAAGATCTTATTGTTGCTATAAAAAAAGAGATGGAAAAACAGTTTGCAACTATTGGAATGACAGATGTTATAACTAGATCTACCTTTGACCACTTCTTAACACCTAAATTAGATAAATTTGATATCGCAGGCATTGAAGAATATCTTTTAGGTTTTGCTATTACCGATGATATAAATGGAGCTTATTCAAAAGCTTTAGTAGAAATTCATGCTAAATGTTTTTTTGCATTTGCAGCGGTTCATTTTTTTAATAAAAATAACCAAGTTCCTAAAGAGTGCGAAGTTTTATTTTTTGAAAATATTGTCCAAGTATTCATGAGTCACTACACTCGCGTTGCACCTGATTCTAAAGCTGTTGAACAAATAAGTACCGCTTTAAATGCAGTTGTAGAACGAGGGGTACGGTTTGTCATTTCCGCTCCCACTTCAACTCAAGAATCACCTTTTATAGAAGAAGAAGAAGTTTCTTTTCCCACGCCCTCTTTAACGGAGGCTGAAAAAAATCGATTTCGAGCAGTTTTTGCATTCATTGTATCTATGTTTATTGCAGCTTGTAGATTCTTCCACAATATTTTCGCGAACGATCATTCAAACCCTTCAAGAGAGAGCACAACACAAATTATAACTGATTCGCTGAGAGAGGTTTACGCTTTAGTTAACGATTCTAATTCTACTTTATTAGAAGAAACTAATGAAGATATATTTTCTTTTGATTCAGGTGACTTTGTCTTTGATTTTGAAAAGGAAAACCCAATCATTACAGACAAAATCACAGAAATTACAAATAGTGAAGAAGAATTTTTTACTCCGACAGAAAGCTTAGAAGATTTAGAAATTCTTAGAGAATCTCTTGATAAGGATGATAAATTTGAAGATGGACTTGAAACACAACCTCCCGAAGAACTATTTTTAGACGCTTTAGATAAACTTGTTTTTTAAAAATTCTTACGCATTTCTTCTTCTGTAGGGGCATCCCCTTTAAAAACAAGGCCTTTAGACGGAGAAATACGAACAATCTCCCCTTCTTTTAAAAGAAATGTCGCTCCATCAGCATCGGTGATATAGGGAATAAGATACTCTTTATAGAGCTCTCTTAAGTTGTCTTTAGAAAATTTATCTAGTGGATGATTTTGTAAGATGACACATTTGACTTTTGTTAGAAAAAATAGCTCCTCCTTTTTAATCCGCGTCATTACAACCACCTTTCCCTCAATTTGAGAAAGGGCTCTTTCTGGGTGGTCAAAGAGAAGTTTGATTTCTCCTTTAATCGAGGGTTGGTTATCCCCCAAATGTAGCGCACTTCCTCGCACTAGAACTCCGCCAATACTTTGAACAGTAATGGCATTCGTGGTAAAGCTAACTCCGTATGGCTTTCCGCTTGTAATGACAACAAAATCACCATATTTTACAAAGCCCCGTTTTAAAGCAAAACAGGCTACATCTTCAAAGCTCTTTTCTATTTCTACGTTCGTTTCACGAAAGGCGACTGTTCCCCAAATAATCGCTGTTTGGTGAAAGGTGATCTCTGAAGGAGTAACCGCTATAATCCATGCCTTTGGATGAAATCTAGCAAGCCTTTTTACAGTAAGTCCACTATTAGAACAGACAACTATCGCCTTTGCGTCAATTCCATACGATATATTTACTGCAGCTCTTGCCATAGCTGTAGGCACATTCTGTAACTCTGAACTTTTTGTGTTTTGAAAATACTGTTCGTACTCAAAGTCTTTTTCCGCTTCACAAATAATCTCATGCATTATACGAACTGCTTGAAGGGGGTGCTTTCCAACAGCAGTCTCACCAGAGAGCATTACAGCAGAGGTTGCATCATAAATAGCATTTGCAACATCAGATGCTTCCGCTCTTGTTGGGGTTGGATTTTGAATCATCGATTCTAACATTTGGGTTGCAGTAATCACTACTTTTGATTTCAAATTACAAGCCCGAATCATTTTTTTCTGAAGAGGAGGGACATGCCCTACAAAAAGCTGTACTCCAAGATCCCCTCTTGCCACCATGATTCCATCTGCAATTTCCAAAATCTCATCAAAGTTTTCAACACCAAGTTTTGTTTCAATTTTTGCAATTACCATGATTTCAGGTTTTCCCTCTTGCGCAAGGATTTCTTTAATTGCTAGAACTTGCTTCGCGTGGTTGATAAAAGAGGCTGCGATAATTTCGACCCCAGCTCTGCAACCAAGCCTTAAATCTAACATGTCTTGCTCAGTAACATCTGGAAGGTCAAACTGTTGGTTTGGCACGCCCACACTTTTTTGCTTTTTAATCACACCATCATTATGGATCTCTACCTCTACAAATCCAGTTCCCCTTTTACGAACAATTCCACTTACGTAGCCATCATCAAAAAGGACTTCAACATCACCCTGAAATTGATCCACAACAAATGGGGGTACAATTGGTATATCTCCCTCTTTTTCAAATTTTTTTACAAGCCGGACAAGATCCCCTTTCTTGACAACAAGAGGTTCTATTTCTCCCACCCGCATCTCGGGACCCTTTGTATCAAGCAGTATGGCAACGGGAAGCCCGAGCTCTTTTCTTACCTTTTTAACATTCTCAATTACTTTAAGGTGATCTTCATGTGATCCATGACTAAAATTCAGTCTTGCCACGTTCACACCGGCCAGGACCAAACCGCGAATCTTCTCATAAGAATTTGTCGCCGGTCCGATAGTCGCTACAATTTTAGTCCGCCTCATCATACTCCTCAATCTATCAGAATAAACAATTTTCCCCATTTTATTTTATAAAATAGAAAAAATTGTGGATTTGACTTTTTTCAAAGAATGAGCGAACCTATTTAGTTATGGACAGAGGAAAAATTGTTTTAAAAGGGGTGTCGGTTCACAACTTGAAGGATATTTCCCTTGAGCTGGACTTTCATCAACTGATCGTTTTTACCGGAGTTTCAGGTTCAGGAAAGTCTTCTCTTGCTTTTGATACTATCTATGCTGAGGGTCAAAGGCGCTATATTGAGTCCCTTTCAGCTCAAGCTAGGCGTTTTCTTGGTAATTTACCAAAGCCTGATGCTAAAGAAATTTCTGGCATCCCCCCCACAATCGCTATAGAACAGAAGAGTTCTGGAAAGAACCCTCGTTCCACTGTAGGAACGATGACAACGATCTATGACTATTTGCGGGTTCTTTATGCAAGAATTGGTGAGGCCTATTGCCCTGAAAGTTTGGAAAGGGTAACCCCTATCTCTAGAAAAGAAATCTCATTAAATGTAGTGGAAAAATTTCCAGATGCTTCTTTAATCATTTTTTCCCCTTATGCAAAAGGAAAAAAGGGTGAGTTTAAAGAGGATTTCTCTGATCTTTTAAAAAAAGGCTTTCTTCGAGTTCGAGTCAATAAAACAATCTATCACTTGGGCGAAGAGATGCCAGCTCTCGATAAAAATCAAGCGCACGATATAGAAATTGTAATCGATCGTCTTAAGGTCTCAAATGAGAATAAAACACGCTTAATCGAGGCCATTGAAACCGCACTTAATACAAGCCAAGGGATGGTTTCAGTCCTAAATCCTGATACAAAAGAGGAACTTTTATTTTCTGAGCATGCCTATTCACAAAAATCTGGAAAATACTATCCTCCACTAGAGCCAGAAGATTTTTCTTTCAATCACCCCAAAGGAATGTGTCCTGGATGTATGGGGCTTGGAGAAAAGCAAGACTTTGATCTTGAAAAAATCATAGACCCTGAAAAAAGCATTAGCGAAGATTGCTGCTCGATTGCGGGAAGTTATAACACCGTAAAATGGGGAAACATCTACGAAAACGTTGCTAAACTTGGTGACTTTTCTTGCAAGACCCCCTGGAAAAAACTCTCTGAAAAAGCAAAACATCTTTTCCTCTATGGAACAGAAGCTAAATGGACCAAAATGCGGTTTGTTCATCCACAAACGGGAGCTACTTGGACTGATTTTATTCAATGGCAAGGGATCATTTTTGAAGCAAAAAAACGTTTTTCTGAAGCTTCTTCTGAGGCTTATAAAGAAAAAATGTCTACCTTAATGTGTAAACAACTTTGTCCAGAGTGCGTTGGAAGTAGAATCAAGCCATACCCAAGAGCAGCCCGTATTGGAGGAAAAACGATTACAGATCTTTCTGAAATGATGATTAAAGAGACCTCTTTATTTTTTTCAGAATTAAAGCTTACAGAGCTGCAGGAGTTGATTGCGGGGGAACTTCTCCAAGAAATTCGGGGGCGGCTACAATTTCTCATGAATGTGGGTCTTCATTACCTTACAATTTCTCGCACTTCTCCCACACTCTCTGGAGGTGAATCACAACGCGTACGCTTAGCATCACAGATTGGGTTTGGCCTTACAGACGTCCTCTATGTTCTTGATGAACCCTCGATCGGTCTTCATCCAAGAGATAACCACCTTCTTTTAAAAACACTTCGTGCCCTTGTCGATAAAGGAAACACTGTAATCGTGGTAGAACATGATGAAGAAACAATTTTAGAAGGTGATACGATTGTTGACATTGGTCCAAAAGCGGGTGTTTTAGGGGGGGAAGTTCTTGCTATTGGATCGATAGACACAATCATAGATAGCCCGAGGTCTATCACTGGAGCATTTCTTAGCGGACGTGAAAAAATAGAAATCCCTAAAAACCGAAGAAAGCCAAAGGGGCCTTCGATTGAAATTCAAGGTGCAACTCACCACAACTTAAAAAATATCAATGTTTCAATTCCTTTGGGTATTCTTACAGTTGTTACAGGAGTTTCAGGATCTGGAAAATCTTCTCTGATCTCTGAAATTTTGCACCCAAAACTCTCCAATTACCTGCATGACTCTAAACTCAGTGTAGGAAAGCACACCTCGATGACTGGAATGGAAGAGGTTGATAAAATTATTGCAATCGACCAATCCCCTATTGGAAGAACCCCAAGATCAAATCCCGCCACATACGTAAAAGTATTCGATGACATTAGAGATCTTTTTGCACGTTTACCTGAAAGCTTAGCCTTTGGATATACACCTGGACGATTTAGTTTTAATGTACGAGAAGGATCTTGTTACACATGCAAAGGGATGGGAATGATCCGCATTGATATGGACTTCATGGAAGATGAATGGATCACCTGTTCTCACTGTCTTGGGAAACGCTTTGACACAAAGACTTTATCTGTTCGGTATAAAGGGAAAAACATCGCTGATGTTCTCGAAATGTCTATTGATGAAGCACTTGTTTTTTTTGAAGAAATCCCCCCTATTCAGAAAAAAATCAGCTTTCTTTCGAACGTTGGCCTTGGATATATTCGCTTAGGCCAATCTGCAACCACCCTATCAGGTGGCGAAGCCCAAAGAATTAAGTTAAGCAAAGAATTAATGCGCCCCTCTTCCAAAAGCACCATCTATATTCTAGATGAACCAACAACAGGCCTACACTTTTACGATATAAAAAAACTGATCGAAATCCTCCAAAAATTAGTCAATGGAGGAAGTAGCATTGTTATTATAGAACATAACACAGATTTAATCAAAGTTGCTGACTATATTATCGATATGGGTCCTGAAGGGGGCATGGGTGGAGGAAAAGTAATCGGGAAGGGAACCCCTGAAGAAATTGCTAAAATGGACACTGCCACTGGAAAAATCTTAAAAACCATCCTAAAGCCTACACCTTTTATAAAAAAAAATACTATTGCAGGTGAAAAGGCACAAACAGAAATTGTTATACGTAAGGCATCCCAAAACAATCTTAAGGATATTTCCCTTTCTATCCCAAGAAACCAAATTTCTGTTTTTACGGGTCCTTCAGGCTCTGGGAAAAGTTCCCTTGCCTTTGAGACTATCTATGCAGAAGGGCAAAGACGTTACATTGATTCTCTTTCTCCCTATGCGAAGCAATTCGTCTCTCAAATGCCAAAGCCAAAAGTAGAAGAAATTCAAGGGCTCTCTCCTGCTATTTCCATCGAACAAAGGCGTCATAGTGGCAATCCCAGAAGTACCCTTGGGACTATGACAGAGATTTATGATTATTTACGTATTGTCTATGCAAGACTTGGAATTCCTCACTGCCCAGAAACAGGGGAAGAAATTAAGCCAATTACAGCCGAATACGTCGCTAAAAAAATGCTTGCTCTTCCAGTTGGAACAAAACTACAAGTGCTCGCTCCCCTTCAATGGAAACGAGGCGATGATTTTAACCTTTGGAAAGATAAACTCTTAAAAGAGGGCTATCTCAGAATTCGCTTAAATGGCGTCCTTTTTCAGCTGGAAGAAGAATTCCCCTTCGACAAAGGATTAAAAAATAAGATTGAGCTTGTGATCGACCGCCTTATTCTTAAAGAAGGTATTGAAAAACGATTGATTGAGGCAATTCAAAGATCAGCTGAACTCTCTCAAAACAAAGTGCTATTCAGCACAGAAGAAAAAGAATACTTTTTCAATCTTGCGTTTGCCGTAGAATCTACGGGCAAGTCCTACCCACAAGTAACTCATTTGACTTTTAGCTTTAATGCAGATGAAGGAATGTGCTTCGATTGCCTAGGCCTTGGATTAAAATGGGGAGCAAATTTAAAAAATGATCTGACAGTGATTAAATTCACTCCTTTAGAGCTTTTAGAAAGATTACAAAAAAATCTTTTCTCCCGTAAAGGATTTAAACTTATTGTTGAAATTCTAAGGCGTAAAAAAATCGATTTTGATACACCCATCAAAAAACTTTCTAAAGAATCAATCGACTTTCTTTTTGACGGCTCTTCTGAAACTTTTTCTTTTTCTTTTGCATCGGTAAGCTGGATTGGGATTCATGGAATTCTTACACGCCTTGTAAAAACAGGAAAAACCCATATCAAAGAAGCTGTCTCTCCTTTTTTAAATAGAGCAACATGCACATCCTGTCATGGATGTAGACTAAATCCACTTGCAAGACATGTTCTAATTAACGGAGTCTCTCTTCCAGATTTATGTCAAAAAAACCTCTCAGAAGCTCTTGATTTCCTCTCTGACATCAAAGCAGATGCCATTCTTTCTGATGCACTTAATTCTCTTCGATCACGCCTAAAATTCCTCATTGAAATCGGCCTTGAATATCTATCTCTCGACCGAAGCGCACCTACACTCTCTGGTGGAGAAATACAAAGGACACGCCTTGCAAAACAACTCGGATCAGGTCTTACCGGTGCCCTTTATGTCCTTGATGAACCTACTATCGCCCTTCATCCGCACAACAATGAACTTTTAAATCAAGCTTTAGAGAAACTAAAGAGTCTAGGAAACACCCTTATTTTAGTAGAACATGATCCTATGACAATGGAAATAGCTGATCAAATCTATGACTTTGGGCCAGGAAGTGGTCGCTTTGGGGGGGGGATTACAGCGCATGGATCATTAAAAGAATTAAAAGATAATCCAAATTCTCTTACAGGAGCCTATCTATCAGCAACAAAAACAATCTCGATTCCTTCTAAACGAAGGGCACCCTCTGGGGAAGTAGTGCTCAAAAATGTTACCCTACACAATTTACATAATCTTTCCCTTTCAATTCCTACGGGCATCTTTACTTGTATTACAGGAGTTTCAGGCTCTGGAAAATCCACCCTTATCCACGACTTCCTTTTGGAAGCTTTAGAGAAAAACAGAAAGAAAGTAATGGAGTATAAAGGAGGAACGATTGAAAATGCAGATCAATTTGATGGTATTATTTCTATCGATCAAAATCCAATTGGTCGAACTGTCCGATCTGATATTTCCACTTACGTGGATCTTTTAACCCCGCTACGCTCTTTTTTTTCTCGCCTTCCAGGAGCTGCTACAAAAGGACTGCTACCAAAACACTTTAGCTACAATCATAAAGCAGGAATGTGTAAAAAATGCCGAGGTTTGGGCTTTCAAATCATCGAATTGCAGTTTATGCCCCCAGCTCACGTCCCCTGCGACGCATGTCAGGGAAATTGCCTGAATCCTTTAAGCCTTTCTGTTACCTATAAAGGGAAAAACTTAGGACAAATTTTAGATCTTACTGTCATAGAAGCTGAAGAATTTCTTCCCCCCATGGCAAAAATTACACGAACGCTAAACCGCCTTAAACTAGTGGGACTCGAATACCTCACGATTGGACAAGACACCCAGACCCTATCTGGAGGAGAGTCAAGCCGCCTTCGCTTATCAAAAGAACTTGCAAAAACGACTAAAAATCACACCCTCTATCTCTTTGATGAACCAACAACAGGCCTACACTTCGACGATATTCAAAAAATTCTCCCTATTTTTCACTCTCTTGTTGAAAAGAAAAATTCTCTTATTGTCATCGAACACAATCTCGATATCATTGCCAATGCCGACTATATCATCGATATCGGCCCTGGCGCAGGTCCGCTCGGCGGTCAAATCACAGCAATGGGCACCCCTGAAGAAGTCGCCCTCTCAAAAACCTCACGCATTGCACCCTACCTAAAAGAAAAACTAAAAATAAAAAAATAGCGGTAACCAGAATAGATTTCTTTCGAAACTAAAAAATTGCTACATTTTTTTATCGGAAAAAAGATTCGAGAAAAGAAAAGCTGGAGACTGGACCGAAACCAGAAATTTTTCCCTTAAGGCTGCTACCTTCCGGTCCTGACCTGGTTCGAGACCTTTCAGTCTTCGGGATCCCCAGCAAAAAAGCATTGTAATAAAACTGATTGAATTCCACCAGAGATTTTTACCAACGGGCAACAAATCCACCTTTAAAGCCAATGAAGCTCAGGGTAGAATCAGAATAAACTTTATTCAGTAAGTTGTTTTTGCCCAATTGCCCCCCGGCAGTTGGCATTCCATAATATTGAGAGCCCCAAAAAACTAATTTAAAAGCAAAAGAATTAATAGAATATTCCATACCAAATTCCCCATCTATACTGCCTGATAGATCGGTACTATGTAGATCTGAATTTTGATGAACCTTTGTTCCACCGCGATCTTGTAGATAAATACCTTTTTGAACCCAATTTCCATAGGCTCCACCACCAAACTCTAAATTCCAAGCCCACCTTGTTAAAGGCCTTCCATTCATATGAAACCCAAACCATCCACCAAACATATCATCGTCAATGTTGATATTCAGTAAATTCTTAAGGACACCATCAGAACTCTTTACATCATAATAATCACTTAGGAAAAGAAGTCTTGCTTGAGCGCTAAGAGAACATGAAAAATAATCAATAAATCTAGGTGTAAGATGATACCAATATTCGGCTGTAAATAAATTCAGTTCCATAGACTCTTTATACTCATAGCGAAATAAATCCCCCCAATCTGATGTAGTATATGGAGCTGTAAATATCTGCCCAAGATTTACATTCGCTGTTCGATTAAACAGATTTCGATGTAAAATTTTAAGAGGGCCTAAATAGGAAAGATTAAAAGAATTGTAATTGTCTGGCGAGATTTCTATCTCTGCATATGCTGCAACATTATAGTAAGGAGAAAAAGTTCGAAATCCCCGTACAATCGCACCATTAGCATTATAAAGAAGGCTCATATCTTTTTGCGCCGTTAAACAAAACCCCACCACATCAGCTTCAATACTGAAAAAAGGAGCTTCACTTTTCTCAGCTTGTACGGACACGCCATAGAAAAGAAATGCAATAAAAGCAAAATATCTGAGTTTATAAAATTCCATAAGTAAAGATAAGAGTAGGTAACTTTAGAAATTTCGTCCAGCTCATACTTCAAAATATACATAGGATCTTTAAAATAAAGAAATTCAATCTTGTTTGGTAACTTTTTATTTGTTACATTTCCCCTTTTTATATGAAAAATGGGTCAAAAAATGGATTCCATAAGATCTGCAGAACAAACCATAGGGCGTATTCAACAACCAATTCCGAGTCTTCACAACTGTGCCGGAATATCAAGATCTGGAGGATCACTAAGGTGGGATAATACCTTAATTCGAGATTTTCTAATAAATAGTGTCACAAACTCAAGAATCGGAACCCTAATAGACAATGAAGGAACTCGGAGAGCTCTTGTAGCAGCCTCAACCCTTCCCTCTTGTGAAATCACAGATTTAGTCGATACTTTTTCCTCTTTACATCATCTAATTACTGAACGCCCCCCTTTTTATAAGCCTTACAATAAAACACAAATCATCGAACATGTACAAAAAGCGATCACAGCATTAGAAGCAGTTATTGGGAAAAATCCACCTTCGAACCTCAAAGCAAGAGAGGTGATTCTTGGAAAAATACAGGCGGCCTTTGAGCTTCCTATTAGAGAAGAGGAAACTATCCAAGACATCACAGCTACTTATAAAGAAATGCTACTATTAAAGAGTGCGCTTTATGAATACTTTTGCTTCTTAGATGGGAAAGCACCTTGCACTAAAGATCAACTAAAAAAAATGAGAGAAGGTTTATCTTTTAGGCTTTTACATACCCCTGTAAATGATTCTGGAGGATTTTTACAACACATTTTACAGGTTCAATATCGACAACAAGGAAATTTAGGTTTTGATATTGTTGCTCGAAATCTTATGGAAGCAGTTAAACGCGCTATAACAAAAGTTTTTGCCCCCCTTGCAAAAATGAATCCCAATATTGCACCTCCTTTTGTCGAATTTGAAGATCCAGATATCCCAGGTTCTGAAATAGTGATCCATTCAGATGGGCATAGAGAAATCATCACGCACACAAACTCAAAAGAAAGCCCTATTTCTGTTATGAGGCTTCTCAGTGGAACATATGAATATTTAAAAAATGGATCCTCTCCTGTTTTTATTACTTGGTACATAGAAACATTAAAACTTGCTCTGACCCAGATTCAATCACATGTGCAAAATCAAAAAATCCAAGCTCTTCATTTACGAATTATCGATGAAGAATTTCTTGCCGGGAATGAACGCACTAGTTGCTCTTTAGAAAGAGCCTTACAAATTCTTGCCTCTTTACAAAAAACAGGCGTCTCTAAAGAGGAAGTAGAGGTGGGCATTCATGAAATTGCAGAAATTTTAAAAAATCATCCGATTGGGATTAAATATCTCTTTCATATGAATTTACTTTCCTATTTACCCCTTTCTCAAGGGTCCGCTCCTTCGATAACTCCAAAAGATCCAATCACCGTTCTTCAAGATATGATTTACAGTCTCGAAGGACAAGGACAAACACACCAAATCAAAGAAAGTGTAGATGAAAACACAGCTTTTTCTTGGCAAATAGAAAATGTTAAAAGAACAAGTATTCAGTTTACGATTTATCAAGCCATTCTCTGGTGGGCTTCTTGGTGCCCTTGGTGGATTTCTTGGATCTCTAGTCCTCTTCCAAAAACTCTTTCTATTCCGACTTTTGATTCGATGATGATAAAACTCTATAAGCCAGATGGTACAGCACTTGTTACTCCAGATCAAGCAAATGCAATTTTCAGAGCGTCCATGCAAGAGATGATTTGGAAATGCACCCATCTATTTTTTATTACTAAATGGGTCACTGAACTCGTTCTTCCTATTATTGAATGGATCTGTAATCGCGGTATTTCAAGGGTGTTTAAAGAAGTTGATAATCGTATCACTAGCTATATCAACACATCCTATAATGAAGCGACCGGAGATACAGGCACTTCTATTCCAGATACTCTAACATCTGTTGCAAATGGAATCGTAAATGCTTATAAATTATACAATGAAGGTCATAATTCTTCATGCCTCGATAAAAATGAAATCATTTCCCGACATTTTTTTAACGATCCCCGAAAATTATTCTTAAGAGGACATAGCGGAAAAGATTCTGTTTACCAGAATTTAGAAATAGCTTTATTAAATCTACTTCGTGATTTTTCTTGGACAGATTGGTTGAGTGGGTGGAGCGCTAGTTTAACAGAGTGGGCACACGACAAGAGTGAGTCTATTATACAAGCGATTTGCTGGATGATTGTGGCTCCTGTAAGGGCTTTTTTATGGTCAATTAATACGGCAATCGTTTGGCCGACTCAAGTAATATTCAACTATATCATGAAATGGAGCGCATCAAAACTTATTTCTGTAGTAGAACTCCCTAAAAAACTTACTGAGAAAGCGATTAACTCTATTATTGGGCACACTGATTTTACTCCAGTTCTCGATGATATTTTGCTAGATCTTTTAAAAATGCTTTGGTCTCTTATGCAAGAGCCTATCGATCCCAATAGTCGATTTGGCGAAATTAAAACCTCTCAAAAAAATGTTGATTCTATTTCAAATATGCTTTCCTCTCTTTTAAGGGTTTTATGTGTTTCTAAAAATCAAAATACCGTTTTCACTAGTATTTTACGAGGGCTAAGCTCTACTCTAGAAGGAAGCGCTTTAAATGGCGTAGCTCTTCTTTTATCTAAATCTATCGTCATCCTTTCCCGTCAGCAAAAAAAAATCAGCATTTTAGCTCTTTCTACTCTACATAAAGCAATGATTACAAGAGATGCGCCCCCCCGTTTTATAGCCGGAGAAAATATAACTGTTCTTAATCGCTCAAGAGCTTTAATTGATCACTATATCAGTCTTCTTGGTTGGGAGGGGGTAAAATTAGCCACAAACAAACTTAGCGATCCATTGGGAGATGAAGAATATCGAATCAATGCTCATGCCAGAGCCATTCAAAAACAATTCGGCTTTCAGTCTCAACTTCCTAATCCCTCAGAAAAACTACCAATAAAAAAAGAATCTCTAATTCTGGCAGATCCTAGCTTGAAAACTTTAGGCTTTGAATATCAAAGTAAGCTGGCCGAATGGTTCAATACAATCCATGTTTTGCTTGAAGGTGATTTAACTAACCCGATTGTAGTAAATGCGATTGGTAATCTCGATAAAATCCATAAAGAATTATTGCAAACATCTTATTCTTTACGCAGTGAACTGATCCTAATGGCCTCTGACGGCTCTATAACTAAAGCTGCTTTAGATGTTCATAAAGAACGAGTACTTGCTATTTCTGAGGCTTTATCTGAATTTCAAAAAGGATTTCAAGTTATCCATGAATTTTATTTGAATAAAGCACACCCAGCCTTATCCAATATTCACTTAATCCTAGCTAATATATCTTCTCGCGCTAATTCTATAAAAAATTTAATTGTTTTTATGCAAATAAAGCAAAATTCACTAGAAAATGGAGAATTAGAGTTACAAAATCTACGCGCTGAATTAAATGAGCTTAAAAAAATCCATATAGAATTAATCGGCAACCTGCCTCCCCAAGGACCTATTTCTGAAATTGCGCACCTTTTAGATATGTCTCTTAGAACACTCGAAACAAATCTTTGTATTGCCTCTGAAAAACAAAAAAATTACATAAATTTTACAAAAAAATTCATTCAACCAATTCAAACAGCTTCAGGGGCCCTTTCAGACTTTACTTCAAGAGCCTTAGAGTTTTCTATAAACCAAGATAGTCGTGGTCTTTCTGTATTTCTTCAAACACATCTTACTGAAATTCAAACGTTTCTTCCTCAATGGAATCTTACAGGAACAAATGATCATGCAAATTTTTCTATTCTTCAAAGAGTGTTAGATCTTTCAAGAGATCTACCCTTATTAACCGATTTAACAACGAGAAAGCATATAGTTATCCAGCGCTGTAATGAATTTAAAGGTACCCTCTTACGTATTGGAACCCTTCTACAAAATGAAATGAATGGCGAATGTACTCGAACAGAAAGAAACTTTTCCAATCTTCTATCTAGAAGCAAGACGCAATGTGAAAAAACAGCTGAAAGTGTTCAACAGGCTCAATGCCCCTCTGTATCAGCTGCCGTAAGAGAAGCTCTTGGATCCCTTCCAAGCGAGCCAAATTGCGCAGATCGAAATGGAATGTTTACATCTATCTTAAAACTAGAAAAAGCAGTTACTTCCCTTACTTCTGTGGATAAAACTTCGTTTGATCTCTTTCAAAAAATTCCCATTGCCCCACTTATTCAAAAGGAAATTTTTGATTTCATACAATCAACTATCTATAACCTCTTAAAAACAGTCATTCAAGATAAATCTGTTCTTGAGGGCTTTTTGATGCGCCTTTATGTTCGATTTCTAGAAAGCCAAAAGATTGATCTATCAGACCAAGCACAAACGACCGACCATATTAGGACTTAATAAATTTAAAATATCTATATTATTTTTCCCCTTACACCCTTTTGTTAAGAGATATAAAAATAATTATTCATAATTATTGATTACTCTATTGCAAAATAAAAAATGAATTTTATATTCGAGATTAGCCCAATAAGGGAAATGCAAAAAAGAAGCTTTTAAAAGTTTTGCAAAAAAACTAAAGATTAACATGTTAAGGAGTATCATGAGAAAATTTCTAACAACTACTTTATTCTGTGCGTTCGCTTTATCCATTATTTCTTGTAGTTCAGATGACTGCACTACTAATAAAGACAAGTGCAAACGCTGCCGAAAAATGTCTACATTACATGTAGAATCACAAAAAATGGTTGGTTAATACTTAGTTTAACTAGCTAATTTAAAGACCTCGATAACATCGAGGTCTTTTTTTTAAAATAATTTGTTGATGATAATTACGAAAATCAATATAAATTAAGTTAAGTAGTAATGTTGTTAAAGGATGTACAGGGCAGTAATTAGATTTTGTGATATGAAATTCCTAATAGAATTTTAATATAGTATCAAAAATCTTCCACACTATCTTGTGCATCCTTTACTTTTTATGGTAAAAAAATGAAAAGAATCGTTCTATTCACAATACTATCCATTCTTATTCTGACTCAAATAGGGTGCTCACAAGATAAAGCACGAGACGAGCGCATTATGAAAAGAAGGCGTGGTGGAACTGTTTCTCTTTACGTAGAAAAAATTTTCATATCTTCAGGAACAGGAGCTGTTATCTTAACTTTTTTTGCAGTCGCTGGATGTACGAAAGAAACAGTGTGAGCATGAAGAAGAATTCTTCCAACTCTAATTTTAGAAGTTTTTCCATACTGAAAATCGCCAATAATTGGCATTCCAACTGAAGCTAAATGAGTTCGAATTTGATGGGTTCTTCCCGTTTTAAGATTGCACTCAAGCAGTGTAAGCCCGTTCCCTCTTTTTATTACCTTCCATTCAGTAAGAGCGTATTTCCCATCCTTTACATGACCCATGATTTTTTGCCCGGAGAAGGTTTTTACGACACCAAGTTTATTTTCGATTTTTCCTTTTTGCTCTTTTACGACTCCTTCAACAACCGCTAAATAACGCTTTTCTATTTTTCTTAATCGAAATAAATCAAAAAAGCGCGGATCTTGAGAATGTAGCCAAACTCCAGAAGTCTCTTTATCTAACCTATGTAAAAGCCCCTCACCCTCACAGACATAAAAAGGAGGTTTATTGTAAGCAATAAAATAGGGATCTTTGTGAAGCAATTCTAAAGAGCCCGCCTTAACTTTTTCAAATTTATCAAGATAAAAAAGAACTAGATCATTTTTTTTAAGCTTGCGAGAAGAAAATCTTTCTATTTTTCCATTTATGTAACAAGCATTTGCATCGATAGCTCGCTTCACTTCTTTTCCTGAATGCTCGAGCTTTCCCTTTAAAAACTGTAAAAGAGAAAGCCCTTCTTCTATACTCGCTACTGTATACGAATTAGAGTGCATTAAAACGGTATGTCCTCATCAGAAAACCCACCAGTAGAAGCATTTGAAGTTTCAAAATCATCAAATCCACCCATTCCTGAGTCATTAAACGGTGCAGGAGCGGTCCGATTTACATTTGCGTTAGGTGCTGAAGCTGTAGTTGGGCTCCCCCCTTCTCCTTTTCCTTTTCCAAAAGGACTAAATCCAATATGGAATGCTACCATTTGCAATGAAATTTGAGGTTTTCCTTCTCGATCTGTAAAAATTTCAGGTTTCATTAATTCCCCTGCAACAATAATAGAACTTCCTTTTTTATAGTAGGGAAGGAGCTTATCAAATTGATCACCCCAAATGGTAACTTTATACCAAATTGTATCATCTTTCCGACTTCTACAAGCGACTCGTAATGTTGTAACTTTTTGTCCTGAAGAAGTAAATCTTGTCTCAGGATCTGCACCTAAATTCCCGGCAACATGCATGTAGTTCATTTTAACTCCTTAGAAAATAAGAACACTTTTCATGGAGTTTAACAGATTGATTGCTTCGGGGGAACTAAATTATTTACCACTATTCTTGTCAATTTATAGAATAGGTCTTCATGGATTCGCATATCAAAAGCATCAATCGCATGGCTTACCTTATTTTTGACATGGCAATGAATTCTTCTCATCACAAAATTTTGTAAAGGATTGATAGCTATAAGAAGAATAGAGCCCAAAAGATCAATAAAGATATAATAGCAAAGTCTATCTACCAATTCTTTCAAATAAAGACCTTTTTCTCCAAAAATATTTCCAATAGATCTTTCGATAATTTCATCTAAGGCAATCCAAGGAGATAAAAGCTTCTTTTTTACTGCGCTCCCCCCCTGTCGAATAATCATATCTACAAGAGCCGTTTGAAGTTTAAGTTTTGTTTTTTCTGAATCTATTTTTTCCGACGCTTCTTCTTCTCTTGTATTAGAAAATGCTTTTACAATAGCCTCTTCTGCTATTTTGATGATATTTACTCTTTTAAGCTCTTTTCGAAAGCTTTTTCCGATAGCTGCAGCTGACATTTGCTCTATTTTTTTAATAGAAAAAATCAATTCTAAAAGAGTACCTGGAACTACTTTAATCCCCTTATTAATAATCTTTTTTAACGCTTCATTGATCTCATCGGTCTCTTTTGGATTTGTCAAGTCTTCTTCATCAAGAGCTGGCGCCGTCATAGTCTCCGTAGAAAGCTCTGCTGTTTCTAGCAAAGACAAAAGAATCGAATGCAGTGCATCTGGATTTAAAAGCGTTTGATAGAGATTACATAAAACTTTAGGAATAATTTCTGTAGTAAGTTTAATCCAAAGACTCTCTTTCATATCAACACAGGGAAATGGAATTTGATCTTGCGTTATACCTAGAATCTCAAGAAGATCTTTTGTTAAAGGAATAAAGAACTCTTTGATTCGCTCATTATCTAATATTGCCTGCTGATTTGCTAAATCTAATTTTTTTTGGACAAGAGATCTTTTTAGCATCTCTTTGCTTTCTGAAAAAAGCGGATAATACCCAAATTTAAGTCTATTTTCTAACCCTTTTATTTCAACTTGAATGCTATGAACTTTTTGATCGGCATCAAAAGCTTCTTTATTTTTAGGAATTCCTTGCGTTAGATAACCCAATTCATCAAATCCAGAAACGAACGCTTGATAAGTAACGCCGTGGACATATATTTTTTTTTCTTTATTTTTAATTGTATGAATAAGTTTTAAGTGTTTTGCAACAACATTCAATATACTTACCCCAGTTGTAAAAACGAAATCAGAAGAATTTACTGCTTTTATTCGACTAAAGAGATTTGTACAAGCGGCAAGAGTTGTACTTTCAATAGCCACTTGAGTAATCCCTCTCAGGGCTAATGCATCTTGAGGAACAACGAGCTCTACTTGAGCGGCACTAAAATTAATAACCGCCGCTTTAATTCCTTCAGCTTCCGATTTTCCAACAAAAGATTCTAAAAGAACGCTTCTTTGTTCGTTGCCAATAACAATCTCTTTAAAATTTTTATAGATCTCTATACTTTGATCTAATGCAAGTTTTTTTAAGAGAGGATAGAATTTTTTACGTATGGTCTTTGCCATAGGTATTTTTTCTTCTTCAGAAAAACCCACCTTATTTAATAAATTTTCTACAATATTTTCAGGGGATAGTTCAAAAGATCCAGGCTGCATCGATTGATTCAATATGTCAACTATTTCAGTTTTAATTTCTGTTTCACCAAATTGTGTTAAATACCCAACTGCATGCAATATAACTGGCTCTATTTGCTTTTCTAAAAACCCCCAAATAGGCGACAAACTCTTTAAATCTGCATCTACTACTTGTTTTATGACATCTAATAATCGATCCTCTTCAGTAGGCTCTCCAGTTATTTTCTCAGCATAATTTGCAATACCATCTGAAATCATCTTTGGAATAGACTTTGATAAATCTTTTGAATGCTTTTGATATTCTTCTAGAAGAGCGCTACCTTTTTCACCTATTTCTAAAAATTTGTCTTTGTAAGAGTTGCTATTTACTTGACTGAACTCCTCATGAAGTGTTCTTAAACACTCAACCGCTTTCATTCTAATTTTAGACCAAACAAAATCACGAGCCATGTGTGACAATCCAGGGAATATAGTCAAAGGGAGATCTTCTGCCCCAAGAGGGAAGAACACAGTTAAAAGCTCATCGGTTACAATCTCTACTGAATCTGGAGAAGCATTTATTTTTGAAAGGATTTTAGCTATATGGTCTACAAGATCGATAAAAGCATTTCCCCCCATCGGAGTGCGGGCTTGTTTAAATGCGTTAGATGCTGCGTATAATAAAAGATTATCTATTTCTTGTTTTTTATCAGCTAAAATTCCATTACTGATTTTTTGAATCGTTGGGGTGCACTTAAGAAGAATAGAAGCAAAATCAGACGATCCTGTTTGCTCTTTCAATTCCCGTTCCAATTCAGCTTTTATTGTTTTTGGAGCAAAAAAACCTAAACTAGCTCCATAATTAACTAAATGACGACAAGAGAAAGACAATATATTATCAATGTATGGATTCATATGAAAACAATTATACAGATTTATAAACAAAAAAACCACCTGAAATAATTAATGCACTTTCTCAATCGATTAAAAAAATATTTTTAGACAAAAAAGATTCTTATAGTATAGAAGGAAGATCTGCATGATAAAAATTTTTTAAGATTATAAATGATGGAACAACCAGCTAAAAACCACCAACAAAATAACGAAGACTATCATTATGAATCGATAGAACGAGTTTTATCAGCAAAAAAAGAATCTTTTTCTTTAGATGGTATAGAAGAGTTTCAAGATCCTTTTTCAGATGTTTCCCTTTTTTTAGCAAAAAGAATTAAAAAAGAACTGCTTAGAGAAACAAACCCTAAAAAATGGTCTAATAAAATTCAAAATCTTCTTATACAGGAGATTCTTCCTGAATTCACAAGAAAATTTCCTCGCTACCGATTAGGTAATACTGTTCTTAAAAAAACATGGGAAAAAGTACTTTATTATCTTCAAATCATTCAGCAAGAAAAAGGCGCTCTTCAAAAAGATGGAAAAATCAATCTTTCTTATGTAATTAAAAGAAATCTGGGGAAATTTTCTCCATCAGAACTACCTCAATCAATACACCCCTATAATTCAGCGCATAACTTAGCAGGAAAAATTTCTGAATTTATTGCAACTTATGATGGAGAGCGCCCGAACCTTGAAGATCTAACAAAAACTATTTGGGCTGTTCAAAAACATCTCATACCAAAAAATAAAGGTGGGCTAAATTCTCCTTTTGAAAAATACGATCCCCTGGACAAACTTGTAGTAAGATTCCAATTAGAAGAAATCGCAAAATCACCAAATAGCACAAAAGAAGAGCTTCAACAATTAGTAAAAGCTCGATTTACCCAATTAAGAATGATCCGTCAAGAAGACCTCCTTTCAACCACATCTATTCTTTTTGCAAGTAAACTCTATCCGACACTATCTATTCATAAAACTCTCGCTAAAGAACAGTTTGAACTAATAAAAACGTTTATTCATAAGCAAATGGCGATATGCCGATCTGAAACACCTCTTTTTTCCCATAAGGAACGACTTCAATTAGTATCACGTATTCTCTTCCTCTACAAACTCTCTGGATACATAGATAAAGAGCAAATTGAAAGCTCTCTCCAAGCAGCCATATCTTATGTATATTCTCTATCTACAGATACTTTTTCTCCACAAGGACCCGTTTTACGACAAGAAGTCTATACATTTATCGACACAGAAATTTCCTTGCAAAAAGAAAAAAGAAACCCAGATCCTTTAAAAGCTCTTTTAAGCCTCCTTGTCAATCTTTTTCATGAAATAGCTCTTCTCCCCCCCCTTTCTCCAGACAACGAAGATGAACTCGAAGTTCTTATTTGGCATACGCTACATCAAGAAGAAAAAACTACAGAGAGTCATTTATCGGAGGTTCTTTCTGAAGAAATTGGAAATATTTACATAGATCATCCTGAAGAAAGTTTTCAATCTATCGTGAATACCACTGTTCACTATTTTCGAAAACTTCGTCAGTTAGATCTATCTCTATTAGAAAAAAAATTAGATCTTTGGGCTATTCAAAATGATCTAATCTGTCATTGGCTTCACTTTGATGAAACCCTCCCTCTTTTAAAATTGATTAAGCGTGGGTGGAAAAGTCAAGGAAGAGAAGAAAGCACAGTAGATCACGAACAATTTATTCAATCAATTTTAAAGACCTACCTAAAATCTCACCCTTCATTTGCTGGATGGGAATCTGACGTTAAAGTTCGAATCACTCTTCTTTACAAATACTTTTGGTATACATACCTTGCAAAAGAAGGAGAACCAGCCTACAGCCGTTTTATCGCCTGGCATGCAAGAAAGTATTCAAAAGAATCCCTTGAGCTTGTTGTTGAGAAATTACTCCCGTTAACTCCCTTCACACAAAAATAATTTAAAATACTATATAATCGCTCTCTTAGGCAACAAGAGAAGAAATCCAACTACAATCATAGGAATACTAAGAACTTGTCCCATAAAAAGGGTAGAGCTCGTATAGTCAAACCAAACACTTTGCTCAGTTTTAACAAACTCAATAAAGAAGCGGAAGAGAAATGATCCCCCAATCGCAAGCCCTGCTAAGCGTCCATTACAAAAAACCTTCCCTTTGTAATGCCAAAGAAGAAAAAGGGTAACAAATAAAGAAAAATAGAAAAATGATTCATAAAGCTGAACAGGATGCCTTGCAATAGGAAGGGTTCCATCTTTTGGATGACCAAAAACAACAGCCCAAGGCATATTTGATGCCGTACCTAAAATCTCTTGATTAAAAAAATTCCCAATACGAATGAGTGAAGCAACAAGCATAGTTGGGACGGCTACATGATCTAACAAATCCCAAAAAGAAAACTCTTTTAATACTCGCTTTGCCTTTTTATGAAAAATCCATAATGTAATCAATATAGCAGCCACACCTCCATGACTTGCAAGCCCCCCTTCCCATGTTTTTAATATCGAAAGAGGCTGATCTAAATAATCCATCACATTTTGATAAAAAAGAATATAAGCCAATCTAGCGCCAACGACAGTTGCAAGGACAACATAAAGAACTAGTCTTTCTGCAAAAAATCGAGCTCGATCTCCGATTGGAATAAAAAGATCAGGATATCGCTTTTCCCAATAAAGGCGTTTTTCCAGCATTGTAGAGCATCCAATAACCTCTTTTTTTAATAGTTGATTACAAGACTCTACTGACCCCTTTTCTACACCTTCCAGACCACTACGTAGACGACTCGTCCATTTTTGAAATTGAATATCTCCTTCAATAAATTCTGGATGCTCACTTAAAAATCTCTTATACATATAGGCAAAAATATGAAAGCCGATCCAAAATCCAAGCGCAAACAAAAATCCATACCAGGTCACTGGAAGATTTAAATAAGGAACTATAAAGAGATTACTACTTGGATCCCAATGCATAAAAAATTCCTGGCTGAAACATGAACGACCCATTATACTGATCCCAATTCCAAAAGCAATCTAGAAAAAAATGCAACACGTTAAAATAGTTTCTATAGGAAAAAACAAGGAGTCCTGGCTTCAAGATGCCTTACACGAATATGAAAAGCGACTCACCTCTACAGTCCGCATCGAATGGGTTTTGCTCAAAAAAGAAGCGCAGCTAGAAGAAAGTTTACGACGCGAAACAAACTACCACTGCCTAGATCCCTCAGGGAATCTTTATACAAGTGAACGCTTTTCCTCTTTTTTAAAACCTCACCCCTCCCTTACGTTCGTCATTGGCGGCGCAACCGGGATCTCTCCAAACCTCAAACAAAAAGCCGCCTCCCTCATCAGCCTCTCCCCCCTGACCTTCACTCACCAACACACTCGCCTTATCCTGCTCGAGCAAATTTACAGAGCGCACGAAATCAACAAAGGCTCCAACTATCACAAGTAAATATTACGCGATTGTTTTTACGATTATATATACAATCCTCTTTCCCCTGTTTGTTTGCCTAGCTATCCTCTCACCCCTAGCAAGTGATAACCCTAAACTCTCTCTGATTGGTGGAATCTATACACTTATCTGCATGGCTGGTATTCCCCTTTCTATCCCAATCAGCATCTATTTCATGTGGGCAAACTTTCGCCACAAAAAGTATAAAAAAGTGTATCTTTGGAGCTTTCTGCCAATTTTCTTTTTTCTTCTTATTCAGGGACAACAGGTGTGGGGCAGGTTTTATTAATATAAACAGGATTTGAATAAGTCTTTACTGACTTTAAAACTCCATTTCTATAAAGCCGCTCTTCTGCCATGTAGCTTCTTTTTATGTAAGTTCTTATTGGAGGAACGTACTTATTTTCGTACAATCCAGAATTACCATCAAGTACTCCACGATTGTAATGAAGAGAAGACTCCATTTCGCTGCTTGAGTAATGGGTTGATTGCACACCATGCAACAACCCTTCATCGTTATAAAACAAAATCCGCTGATAATTTCCTCCATAGTTTCCATCTTTTTCATAAAAAAATGTCATATGGATTCCCTGTCGTATTCCATCCTTATAGTGTCCTTTAAATGCATCTGCTCCACTATCATACCATCCATGAACATGTCCATTAATAAAACCGTTTCTATAAGGAACACGCACTCGAATTTTCCCATCAGAGAAGTAATCAATATACTCTCCAGCAGGACTATTTTTAGCAGCCTCTACTACTTTTTCAATAAATTCTTCATTAAAATAAGGATCCTCTACCCCATTAATTTGCTCTCGAAGGGCTTCTTGAAGGCTAACTACTTGAATATCTTTATTAATTTTAAGAAGGGTATATTCAAGCCCTGCTTCGATAAATTTAAAAGGCTCTCCGCTAAAAAGGGTGGAGATTGTTATAATCGCTAAACAAATGCTTTTTTTCATTTTTTCCCCACAATTTTAACAGCCTCTTCATAGGGCTCTCTTAAAATTTCTACAAAATCACTTAAAGGACCATTTTGGATCTCATAAATAATTTGATTTTTTACTAAAGAAAGGTAAAGCTGCCTATTTTTTTCCTGTTGAAAACAAAGTCTCATGGAAATTCTTTTATTTACAAAAGGATACTCACGTAGATAGGGGCGTATTTTTTCATCACTATTAATTGTAGATAAAAACTCTTCCATAAAAAAGACCCCCACCTTTCTTGCATCTTCTAAAGAAGCTTTTTTAGGTGTTTTAAATCCAATATCAATTCGTTGAATATCATGAGGCATATTAGCCCCCATTTCAGAACAGAC
>JBIIKD010000071.1:0-7342 GCA_044233345.1 Chlamydiia bacterium | reverse complement strand
TATATGAAAACAAGTCAACGAGCCTTAGCAGGTCTTGGGCGTATATTTATCAGTTTAATTTTTATTCTTGTAGGGATTGCATCACTTTTTTACTGGGATTTAGCTCAGTCAGAATTAATGGGGGCTTTAGCGAATTGGGAGATTAAAACGGGGCATATAGAGGGCATTGGGGGATTTTTTAATGCCATGTCTTCTATGGTGATTGTTTTAATGGTTCTTGGTATCACTCTACAAGTGATTGGGGGGGTTCTTTTGTTTTTAGGGATGAAAATCCGATTGGGCGCTTTTCTTCTCTTGATCTACATGATTCCAGCAACTACAATCTACTACCATTTTTGGTTTTTAGAAGGGCATGCATTAGCTCTTTCGTTTGCCTTATTTTTAAAAAATTTGGCGATTATAGGGGGGCTTCTTGTGGTGCTTGCTGTAGGAAATGGGCGATTTGGCTCTCTTAAAAATGTGCATATTATCAATGAGACGATCGAAGAAGAGATCGATGATTGAAAAATCTTTTTTATACATTCGCTCTAAGTCGAAGCTTCAGTATGTAGCTCTTTTATTAAGTGGCGTTATTTGTGCATTTGGGCAGCCAGATAGACATTTTATTTTCCCTTTGATTGCCTATCTATTTGGCTACAGTAGCGCGATTGTCTTGTTTTTAGAGTGCCGTAGTCGAAAAGAAAGATTTATTCTTTCTTTTCTATGGGCAAGTGGTATTGAGCTTTTTCAATTAAATTGGCTTGCCAATACACATTATCACGGGATGGGGATTCTCTTTGTTTATCTTTTTTTAAGTTTTGGGATCGCTTTGCAATTTGCTCTTCTTTTTCTTATTCTCCCTGTGCAAAAAGAAGTGGGTGTTAGATTTGCTCTTTTAGTTGCTGCTGTGTGGTGTATTATAGAGTGGAGTAGGCTGTATTATCTTTGCGGCTTTCCGTTTAATAGCCTGGGTCTAGTCCTGACATTCAGTCCGATTCTCATGCAGCTTGCTTCTTTGTTTGGTATCTATGGGCTTTCTTTTTGGGTAATGCTTTCAAGTGTTTTAGGAGCGATTGCTTGGAAGGCTCCTTCAAAAAAAAATCGAATGTTGTGGTTGGGGGCGCTTCTTGCCCCTCCTTTTTTTGGGGTTTTGCATATAGAAATACAAAAAAACCAGAGGGTCTCCTCACCTATAATGGATGTAGCTCTTATTCAAACAGGATTGACCTCAGAACAAAAATGGGAATTTCCAGGAAGAAAAGAGGAGGCGATACAGTTAAATGATCAATGGAAAAGAATCTTTGCGCAGTTGGGGAAAAGTGGTTTTGAGAAATTTGATTTAATTGTTCTTCCAGAAGTAGCCCTTCCTGGCGAGGCCTATGAAGCTAGCGTGCCTTATAGAGTTGCTGTAAATGAGTTAATTGGTAAAAGAGAAAGGCTTCCTCCTTTGGCAGCTCCACTTGCGGATCGAAACGATGAAGGGGAGTGGTTTGTTAGCAATGCGTGGATTTCTCAGGCGCTTGCAAATCATTATCAAAGCGAGGTGATTATTGGACTGCTTGATTATGATGAGGCTCTTGATGAAACATATAACTCAGCTTTTCATTTTACCCCTTTTCAAAACAGATCCTCTAGATACAACAAAAGAGTTTTAGTCCCTTTAGCTGAGTATATCCCAATTTCTATCATGAAATCGTTTATGGAGAGATTTGGAATTTTTGGTTTTTTTACCCCAGGAAAGAAAGCAGATGTTTTTCTTGGAGCCGTTCCGATTGCAACTTCTATTTGTTATGAAGAGGGATATAATTATTTGATGAGAGAAGGAAGATTAGAAGGCGCGCGAATGTTTGTAAATATTTCAAATGATGGGTGGTTTCCCCATTCAAGGCTTCCGATTGAGCATTTTAACTTAGGGAGACTTCGCGCTGTAGAAAATGGAGTTCCTGTTCTTCGCGCTTGTAATACTGGGGTAACAGCGATTATAAATAGCTATGGAGAAACACTAGCCTCTCTTGGAGAAATGGATGAAAAAGGCAATCAACTTTCTGGACTCGTGGCTAAAAAAATAACCTGCAATACTCATAGAACGATTTTTTCTTTATTTGGGAATGCTTTTATTTTATCTATTAGTATGATTGTGATTTCTCTTTGTGTTGCCATAAACGTAAAATTTGGCTAAAATTTTTCAAAGCTTCCGTCATGAAGGAGAAAGTCTATTTCTAGAACACTTAAACACACATGTGCACTCACGGGAAAAGCGCTTTTTACCAATTTGTTAGTGACGATAGAATGCATTCCTCAAAAAGACAAACCTGGGATTTTTTTTCAAAGAACAGATCTAAAAGAATCGCCCGAAATACCAGCCCTTCTTTCAAGTGTCTTAAGTACCGATAGAAGAGTTGCTCTTGGTAAAGAGGGTGTTAGAGTTGAGCTTGTAGAGCATCTTTTGTCTGCCCTTGCTGCACTTGGTATAGACTCTCTTTTAATAAAAATAGATGGTCCTGAAGTCCCGATTTTCGATGGAAGTGCAAAAAAATTTATAGAGCTTTTTTATGAAACTGGAATTGAAGAGCTCTCATTTTCAATAGATCCTATCTATTTAGAAGAGCCGCTTATGTTCTCTGAGGGAGATGCTTATTTAATAGCTCTTCCTTCAGAAAAAGCCACCTATTCTTACATTTTAAGATATCCTAACGAGCCTATTTTGGATTGGCAAAAGTTCTTTTTTGTTTTTGAAGAAGAAAAATATAGAAAAGAAATTGCATCCGCACGTACATTTGCTCGCTTTGAAGAAATAGAGGCTTTAAGAAGTAGAGGGATTCTTCAGGGAGGCTCTTTGGAGTCTGCTCTTGTAGTAAACGGTGATGTGATTTTAAATCCAGAGGGGCTTCGTTTCCCAGATGAGATGGCGCGTCATAAAATTCTTGATTTGATAGGAGATTTATCCTTAATAGGAGTGCCTGTCATTGCTAATTTTATTGTAGTTCGTGGGGGGCATACCTCCCATATTGCGTTTGCAAAAAAAATAGAAGCTATCTGTTTAGAGAGGGTGTAGTGTCAGGAAAAAAACAAGAAGTATTTACAGAGCTTGGTGTTGAAGAAATTAAAAAACGACTTCCTCATCGATATCCCTTTCTCCTTGTAGATAGAATTCTTTCGATTGATCTTGAGAAAAAAATCATCACTGCGAAAAAAAATGTTACGATTAATGAGCCCTTTTTTCAAGGCCATTTTCCAGCATACCCAATTATGCCAGGGGTTTTGTTAATTGAGGCGATTGCGCAGGTAGGAGGGGTTCTTCTTTACGAATTAGGGTATAGAGATCTTCAGGTTTTAGCGGCGGTAAATAAAGCAAAATTTAGAAAAGCGGTGCTTCCTGGGGATACGTTAATTTTTGAGGTGGAAATACTCCAAGCTTCTGCCCGAGCTGTTAAAATAAAAGGTTCTGTAAAAGTTGATGGAAAAATTGTTGCAGAGGGTGAAGCGCTTTCAGGAATGATTTCAATGGATATGGTAATTTAGGAAAAGGGGCAAAATGTCTGAGGATTGGATTCATAAAACTGCAATTGTTTGTGAGCAGGCTAAAATAGCAAGTGGAGTAAAAATTGGACCCTATGCATATATCGCTTCTCCAGATGTGATTCTTGAGGAGGGGGTTGAAATAGGCCCTTACGTAGTGATTGAAGGAAAAGTTAGGATTGGCAAGGGAAGTCACGTCCATTCTCACGCCTCGATCGGAGGAATGGCTCAAGGAAGAAATATTCAGGGTGAAAGAAGTGAAGTGACTATCGGTCAAAATTGTGTAATTCGAGAATATGCCACTATTCACGCATCGATCGGCAAGGCCGGAGCTGTTGATATTGGAAATGATTGTTACATTATGGCCTATTCTCATGTAGGGCATAGTTGTAAAATTGGAAAAGGGGTCACGATTACAAATAGTGTCAATCTGGGCGGTGGAGTTACTATTGAGGATTACGCAACGATTGGTGGGCAATGTTCTATCCATCAGGGAGTAAGAATTGGAGCCTATGCAATGGTTGGCGGGGGATCCTTGGTCACTCATGATTTGCCTCCATTTACAACAGGTCAGGGCTATACTATGTTAGTTCGAGGGATTAACAGAGTAGGTCTTTTAAGAAAGGGATACTCATTTGAAGATCGAAAATGGATTACTAGACTTTATCGAATAACGTTTCAGATGGGATACTCTTTAGAAGAAGCGATTGAAATTATTCATAATGAAATGGGGTCTGTCGCTGTTGCAAAAGCCTGGATCCATTTTTGTGAAAATTCAAAAAGAGGAATCGCTCGTTATAAAAGAGAGAAAATGGGAAGGGCAACTGAGCCTTTGGTGACGGTTTAGTGAAAATTGTTTTTTTTGGCACAGATTTTTTTGCAAAAGAAATTCTGCAGTTTTTGTTAGAAAAAAAAGTCTTCATAGCGGCTGTTGTAACCCGGCCAGATAAGCCAAAAGGGAGGGCGCAAAAGCTTCTCCCTCCCCCTGTAAAACAGCTATTAGAAGATTGCAAAAGTAATATTCCTCTTTTTCAACCCATTAAAGCAAGTGCTCCTGAGTTTATAGAAGAAATCAAAAAGTTCGAGCCCGATCTTTTTGTTGTCGTTTCCTACGGACAAATTATTCGAGAAGCCCTTCTTAGCCTTCCGAGGTTAGGTGCAATCAATGTGCATCCAAGTCTTCTTCCTAAATTTCGTGGCCCATCTCCTATTCAAAGTGCTGTTTTAGCAGGAGACAAAGAAACTGCTGTAACAATTATGAAAATGGATCTAGAAATGGATACTGGGGATATCATTAAGGCAAAAAAAGTCCCCCTCCCAGAAGATATGACCTACGGTGAGTTAGAGTTAGTTTTATGTAATAAAGCAAAAGATCTTCTTTTGGATGTGCTTTTGGAGATAGAAAAAAAAGGAAAAGTTGAAGGAATAGAGCAAGAGCATAGCGCGGCGACTTATACCCAGAAAATTACCCCTGAGCTAGGTTTTATCAATTGGAATGCTCCCTCCAAAGAGATCGTAAACCTCGTTAGAGGAATGGATCCAAAGCCTGGAGCCAAATGTTTTATTGAAGTGAATGGAGAGAAAAAAGAACTTAAAATTTTTCAAGCCGTTGCTCTTCCTCAAGAAAAAAGTAAAAAACCTAAAGAATTTATTTCCTGTAATGCCAAGCAGGGTTTAATTGTTGCAACTCAAGATGGTGCGGTGCAAATTATCAGCGTGCAACTTGAGGGTAAAAAAAGGATGACAACTAAAGATTTTCTTAATGGATTTACAGGTTCTTTTCATTTACTTTAATATCTCTTTATGTATATAGTCTCTTGTCTAAATGAGTTAAGAGAGGGATAAGAGATGCATTTAGTTAGAGCAGATGAAGTAGGCCCGCAAGGGGCGTTACACTCGCTTGTGACATTTGGAACAGTGCGTCAAGGTGATTTTTTAGATGGAGCTTCAACTCTTTGCTCTGTTATTCATATAGCTACAGAATCTGTAGCGGCAAAAAATTTAGGGGATGGGTTTGGATTTGCTTCTGCCGCAACTGGATGTGCAGGGCTTCTTAGAGATGCTGCTATATGTATCCGATCAGTCAAAGCCTCCGATGCTAAGGGTTTTTTGCTCGGTTCAGCTTTAGCTGTTTATGATGCTTCAAAAGTAGTAAGTTTTGCGCACGCTTCGAAAGTTTGTTCCGCACTTCCTTCTTGGGCTCATACTGCTGCTAAAGGATATGCCCTTGGAATATGTGTTGCTTTTGGTTTGTATGACGATCTGCAAGTATTAAGACAGGAATTTTCAGGGATAGAAAATCCGCTCCAAAAGGTTCTTTTGCAAAAAAAATGGTGGGTGCATGCATTTAATGCAGGCGGAAATCTTTCGACGCTTATATATGCAATTTCAGTAATTGCAGGGTATGCTTTGGCCCCGGCAGCAGGTATTTTTCTAGCTACCACCTATCTTCTTTCTGCTGTAGTTGCTTACGTGTTCACAAAAGACATGGAACAAGCCGCTATACAAAGTGGCATAAATAATTCATTGAAAAAACCTAATTAGTGAGGAAAAAATGCACGGTCTTGTAAAAGGGGAGCCAACGTTTAGTAATTCAGTTTTCGATGCTTTGACTTCAGACTCTAATGCTTTCTTAAAAGCGACAAACACAGTTCTGTTTGATTTAAAATTCTTGATGGAAGCTTCAACAATTGCTCGTAATGCTATAGAGGCGGTGGTTTCTCTTAATGCTTTAGATTATGGTATGGAAAAGTTAGCCTCAGCTGCGGCGATTGGTTCTCTTTCTGCTGTTGTTAAAAACAGTAGAAAAGCATGTCAAAGCATTGCTTCAAGAAATGTCAAAGAGCTGAGTATTAGTATGCTAAAAGCTGCAAGAGATGGCTGTGAAGTTGCATGTGGTTTTGGATTTAAAGCCGCAAAGTTCCCTAGAAATGGCCTTTCTTGTGCTCTAGATGTGTATGGATTGTATCAGGCGGTTGTGGGAAAAAAAGCCCTCTTTGACAAATCTGATCTAGAGAAAACCTCAGGTGTTGCCGCTCGTTTAACGTCATTTAATTTAGAAATAGCAAAAAATATTTCAGGTTTAGCTCTTCATTCGCTTGCATTTTGTGCTGTTGTTATTAGTCCAGTTGTGACAGCAGTTCTCGGAACCACCTGTCTTGTTACAGCTGTCCTTTCGCAGGTTTACGCTAAGCAGGAAAATTTATCTAATTCAGATAAAAGTAAGGTAGCTTAATTTTTTATTATTTAAGGCGCATTTAAAATGCGCCTTTTTTTGTCTCTGATGTGGTATGCTTTACCTCAATTAGACGAAGGTTAAAAAAATATATATATGCAAGCTTCAATTTCTTTTGCTTTAAATAAGAATTCTTTTCCTTGCGACTTTTCTCTAAAAAATCTCTATAAAGATGTTTTTGGTTATAAAATCCAAGTCACTAAAGAGATTAATCTTAATCCATTTGAAGCGATTGGGGTTGCTAGATTTTCTTTTTTAGTTATTTTCCATGCAAAAAAATTTATTGATACATTTCGGGCAAAAGAGATCAAGTTAGTGAGTTCTTTGGTTCTTGTTGAGCGAGATTGGGACAAGGCTCGTAATCGGGTCGTCAGCGCGCTAAATGTAGTTGGCGCTATTTCTGGTTTTCTTGAATGGGGTTCTTGTAAAGAATGGTTTGTTTTAAGAGGGGTTAATGCGGTTGGTTTAAGAATTCTTGTGGGGTTTGTTGGGATCGTGCATTACGCTGATCGCTCTATTCGGTCTTTACAGAAGGTGAAAGAGCTTGAACGATTGGCAGAGATCGCTAAAGTGTACCAGGTTTGTAAAAAAGAAGTCTTTGATGCGGCT
>JBIIKD010000122.1:0-4332 GCA_044233345.1 Chlamydiia bacterium | reverse complement strand
GGGCGTTGACGCACTCGTTCTGTAAGTTGACCTCCTTCTTCATGACCTACGTATCCAGGAGGAGACCCGGTCATTCGGCTGACAGCAAATTTCTCCATGTATTCAGACATGTCGACTTGAATGAGAGCGTCTTCTCCACCAAAAAGATTGATGGCAAGTTGTCTTGCTAGAAGTGTTTTCCCCACTCCCGTAGGCCCTAAAAAAAGAAATGCACCAATAGGACGGTTTGGGTCTTTAATATCTGCTTTTGATCTACGTAAAGCTCGGCTAACAACAGATATCGCATCTTCCTGGCCAATAATTTCCTTTTTAAGAACCTCTTCCATTTGAAGGATTTTGGAGCTTTCTGCTTCCGTTAGACGGGTAATAGGGATTCCTGTCTGCTTTGAAACAATCGCTGCCACATCATCAACATCAACGATTACTTTATGTTCTTCTTTGCTCTTTTCCCACTCTTCTTGCATTTTTTCTAATCGATCACGCAGTTGTTTTTCTTGATCTCGAAGTTTTGCAGCTTTTTCATATTCTTGGTGGCCGATAGCAGAATCTTTTGCCTGGCGTAGGGTTTCAATTTCTGTCGTATATTGGGTAATATCTTGAGGCTGGTGCATGATAGAAATGCGTGCTTTAGCGCCTGCTTCATCTAAAATATCGATCGCTTTATCAGGAAGGAATCTTCCTGCAACATAGCGATCAGATAAAATGACAGATTCACGTATTGCTTCATCCGTGTAAATACACTTGTGATGTGCTTCATATTTTGCTTTTAGCCCGTAAAGGATCTCTACAGCTTCTTCATTAGATGGAGGTGCAACGATAATTTTTTGAAAACGCCGCTCAAGAGCTGCATCTTTTTCAATATGTTTACGATATTCGTCAGAAGTAGTAGCTCCGATACATTGAATCTCTCCACGCGACAGGGGAGGTTTTAAAATGTTTGAAGCATCAATAGCCCCTTCTGCGGCGCCAGCTCCAACAATTGTATGCATTTCATCGATGAAGAGAAGGATATTTCCAAGTTTTTTTACCTCATCCATGACGGCCTTAATCCGCTCTTCAAATTGTCCGCGATATTTTGTTCCTGCAATCATGAGGGTTAAATCTAAGGAAATCAGCCGTTTTTTTGCTAAATTTTCTGGAACTTCCCCTTTCACAATCGCATGGGCAAGGCCTTCTACGATCGCTGTTTTCCCAACGCCAGCTTCTCCAACGAGAACAGGGTTGTTTTTTCTACGTCTACAAAGAATTAAAATGAGTCTTTCTACTTCTTGAGATCTTCCAATTACTGGATCGAGTTTTCCTTCACGACACATTTCTGTAAGGTCATGACCGTATGCTTTAAGGGCGTGCATTTTGTCTCCAGCAGCAGCTCCAGCTCCTCCTTTGACGGTAGAAGGCCCACGATCTTGCATGTTTTGTGTTTGATTAGAGCCAAGTGTAACAGGGGGGACTTGTAGATTAAATGTTTCAAGTTCTTTAAGAACCTCTTTTCTCACCTCTTTGAGGTTTACATTTAAATTTACAAGAATTTGCGCCGCAACGCCATCTTGAAGACGGATAAGAGCTAAGAGTAAGTGCTCTGTTCCTACGTAATTGTGATTTAAAGCAAGAGCTTCTTCATTTGCATATTCGAAAACTTTTTTCACTTTGCTTGTAAGTGCTGGATCTCCATAAGGTTGTATTTCAGGCCCATAACCTACAATGAGTTCCACTTCTGCAAGGACAGTGTCATATTCGATGTTTAGGTTTTTTAAAACGTTAACTGCAATTCCTTGGCCTAACTTCATTAGGCCGAGCAAAACATGTTCAGTCCCAAGGTAGTTGTGGTTAAGACTTTGCGCAGCCCGTTTGGCTAGTTTAATGACCTGTTTTGCGCGGTTTGTAAACTTATCAAACATAGAGGACCCTTCCTATTTGGCTCAAATTTTAAGTTGAGCGTAAGTTGTTCATATTTTACAATGTCATTTCTTTCTTGTAAATTATTGCTAATGTTTGCACAAGATCTTTTATAAAAGAAAGTGTTGATAAAATGGTTAAAATCTTGAGGTCGAAATGACTTCCATATGGAAAATTTTTCATTCTGGAAAAAAAAATGCCGCTGAGAACATGAAACTTGATGAAGAGTTGCTAAAAAAAATGAAGCCTTTGGATCCTCCAATGCTTCATCTTTATGGATGGAATTCTCCTTCTGCAACCTATGGATATTTTATTGAGCCGGAAAAACTTCTTAAAAAAGACTCGGGGTTAACCCTCTCTAGAAGACCCACTGGTGGCGGAGTGCTTTTTCATTTATGGGATGTTACGTTTTCTGTGTTAATCCCAAGTCGCCATCCTGGGTATTTTGATGACGTAATGAAAAATTATAAATATATTAACGATGCAGTTCTTCTTGCGGTAAAAGGATACCTAAAAAATGTTTCACCGATCGATCTTCTCCCCGTAGATCCAGTCCCCTTAGATTCTTATTGCCAGTACTTTTGCTTTGCAAAGCCAACGAAGTATGATGTGATGATTGGAGGAAAAAAAGTAGCTGGAGCCGCGCAGCGAAAAAAACAAAATGGATATCTTCATCAGGGGAGTATTTCTTTAGCTCTGCCAGATTTTGACTTTCTTCAGTCGATTTTACCCTTAGATTCAAAGGTCGTTGATGCAATGAAAATTCACACTTTTGCCCCATTGCCGAGCTTTGCAACAGAGAAAGAGATTGCAGATGCAAGAAGAGAATTATCCTCTCATTTACAAAAAACGATTATCGAGCTATAATCTTTTGGTATGAAGAGTGCAATTAATCCAACAAGAAAAGAGGACTTTCCTCTTTGGTATCAAGAAGCGTTAAAAGTTGCAAGTTTTGCAGAGCATGCTCCTGTTCGAGGGTGCATGATTATTCTGCCCAATGGATATGCCATTTGGGAAAATATTCAAGCAACGCTTGATAAAAAGTTTAAAGCTAAGGGAGTGCAGAATGCATACTTTCCTCTCTTTATTCCCTTGAGCTTTCTTGAAAGAGAAGCTGAGCACGTAGAAGGATTTGCAAAAGAGACTGCGATTGTCACTCACACGCGATTAGAAAAAGGAGAAGATGGGGGATTAGTTCCTGTATCTCCATTAGAAGAGCCCCTTGTTGTTCGCCCAACTTCTGAAACGATTATTGGCGATAGCTTTTCTAGATGGATCCAATCCTATAGAGACCTTCCTATGAAAATTAATCAGTGGTGCAATGTCGTTAGATGGGAAATGCGGCCAAGACTTTTTCTTCGCACCTCTGAATTTCTTTGGCAAGAAGGACATACAGCTCATGCAACAGCAGAAGAGGGTCTTAGCATGGCTCTTGAAATGCTTGAAACGTATGCAAATTTTGCAGAAGAATATTTGGCACTTCCTGTGATCCAAGGGGAAAAATCAGAAGGGGAGAGATTTCCTGGAGCAATGAATACTTTTACATTTGAAGCGATGATGCAAGATGGAAAAGCTTTGCAGATGGGAACGTCCCATTACATGGGAACAAATTTCGCTAAAGCATGCGGAATTAAATATCTCTCAGAAGATGGCGTTCAAGAACTTGCGCATACGACCTCTTGGGGAGTTACTACCCGAATGATTGGCGCAATGGTTATGGCTCACGGAGATGATAATGGAGTAATTATTCCTCCCCGTATTGCAGCAAAGCATATTGTGATTATCCCTTTTACGATGAAAGAGGAAGGAAAAAAAGAGATTCTTGAGTATTGCCATAGCTTGGCAAATGACTTAAAAGAGCTTCAATATGCTGGACGATCTGTCGAAGTCTCTGTTGATGATCGAGATATGAGGGCGGGAGAAAAAAGCTGGGATGCGATTAAAAAAGGAGTCCCCATCCGTATAGAAATTGGGGCTCGAGATATTGAAAGTGGTTTAGCGCCAGTTTCTTTGAGAACCAAAGAAAAGGGGGACGCTATAAAGGTCCCCGTTAAAGAGTTAAAGAAAAAAATCGTTTCTTTCTTAGATCAAATTCACAGGGAAATTTATGATCGCGCGCTCGTCTATCAGAAAGAAAACACGGTTTTTGCAAGCACTCTTGCCGAGTTCGAAGCTTTCTTCAAAGATGAACGTTTCCCAAGTCCTTTCGTCATAGCCCCCTTCAATGGGGATAAAGCCATCGAGGCTAGTATCCAAAAAGAATACGGGGTTTCTATCCGGTGTATTCCACATAAGCAGCCCTCCGGTATGTCGCCTTTCTGTTTGTTTACCAAAAAATCCGGGGCAAAACAAGTTATTTTCGCAAGGTCTTACTAATTAAATTCAGTTTTTAGGTCTATTTATTATAGAGATTAAAATTTTGTACGCCGTGACCTC
>JBIIKD010000172.1:0-3072 GCA_044233345.1 Chlamydiia bacterium | reverse complement strand
AAAACGCTGGCCTTTCTCTCTCATGATAACTACATCTCTTAAAGGAGCTTGAGATGGAAGATTAGCCGTAAAATCTGGCCTGCCTATAAAATTATAGTTGTCTTGACCGATTTTTAATTTATTTGAAAGAAACTCGAATCCAATCTTAGCTGTTTCTGATAAAGTGTTATATCTTGATGTATCTCTATTTAAGTTGGAGATCTCTTGTGATAAAACAGTTTTATTTGTTTCTTTGGCGCTGTAAGCTGGCCCAGAGCCCCCAAAATAGCTTCCAAGGACTTGGAAGAGATAGGTTAACTTAGACACCTTTTCTGTTACGCTATAAGTGCCTTTGTCGTGCTTTAAAATAAGGTATTTACTGGTCTTTCCGCTATTGATACACAATCCATAGAGTTCTAGAGCGGAATTTAATGTGGTTGCTTGGCCTAACCTGCTATTAATTGAATTCATAATTACCTCAATATCTTATATTGCATTATATATAAATAATAACATATTTTTTGATTAAAAATCAATTTATTACATTATGTTTAATATGAGCGTTAATTTAAATAGTTAAACATGAGTATTTTATGTCTCTCTTTGCGAGCCCTTCTTTAACTAGTTTAAAGTGAATGAGATAAAAAACATTTGATAGGGAAAGGCTTTGCCGTTGCTGTAAAGGGTTTTCTTTTGTATACTCTGCCCTTTTATCTACTCGTAAGGGGCAAGAAAGCTATGATGGGATTGTTGAGAAAATATCAAAGGGTCATTTTTTCTGTGATCACTGTGTTGATCATTATCAGTTTTGCTTTTTTTGGAACCTATGGAGCACTTCAAGATAACGAAGAAGCAGCAGACCGGGTTCTTGGTAAGGGGATAGATGGCTCTTTTATTTATCAAAGAGAGATCAGCCATTTAGCTCATCTTTTTGATACTGAAGGCTTAGATGATACCCAGGCAAATATTCTCAATGATGGGATAGTAAAAAATGAAATTTTGAAATCAGGTATCGGAGCTCTTCTTTTTGAAAAATATGAAGAAGAATTAAAAGAGGGGTTTCAATCAAAGGTAGCGCAATTTAAAAAGTTTCGTCCTTATGTGCACCCTCAAAAAATGATTGGGGTAGAGCTTACTTGGAAGCGATTTATGCCCTCTTTTTATGATCATTTTGTAAAATTTAAAGAAGTGGAAATTGGAGATGCAAAAGGAGCTTTTACTGCATTAGTAGATCTTTACTTAGATCAAGCGGGATTTTCTCCACAACTTATGAAACAGATGCTCTTTTATCAACAGCAACAATATAAAGGCATTATTTCAGAGGACCCTTACTTGCGAAGCGGGGATCTTTCTCTTTTCCATGCAAAAAGTTTAAGTGATTGGTTTGGACCTAAATATGTTGAGCTGCTTGCGCAATTTATTCATAACACCTCTTTGTATGCTGAATTAAAAGGGTATAAAGTCTCTTTAGAAGAAGCTAAAGCATCGCTTATTCAAACGGGAATGGAAAATGTAAGAAATCTTGATCGGACGCAAAAAATTTCCCGCGAAGATTTTCAACAATTATTTCATCGGCAGCTTCAGTATCTTGGGATGAAAGAAAAAGATGCAGTCAAAACATGGCAAAAAGTACTTCTTTTCCGAAGAATGTTTAATGATGTGGGTTATGGTGTATTAGTAGATTCATTTATTTACAAGAGATTTCATGAATATGCATCGAAGTCTGCAAAGTTAGATCTCTATACTCTTCCTGTCGAACTCCAATTTAAAACTCCTGAAGATGTGATGGGGTTTGAAATTTATTTGGACTCCACAATGGAGGAAAAAGAGGGGCTTGATCTTTTTGGAAAAATGAAAGATATCAAAAATATTATGGCAGAGACCCCTGAACTTGTGCAGCGCCGATTTGTTTTGGAAGTTGCAAGTTCTACCCGAGAAGAAATTTGCTCTGATATAGGAATAAGACAGACGTGGGATTGGGAAGTACAAGAAGAAAATTGGAAAGTGCTCTGTGCACAGTTTCCTGAACTAAAAGAATCGGCTTTTGTAGAGGAAGCGGTTCGATCTGATCTCTTAGAAAATCTTTCTCCTGAAATTCGAAAGAACGTAGATCGTTTTGCAAGAAATGCGATTCTTGATGAAAATCCAGGAATGATTCGAGAGAGGCTTTCTTGTACAGAAAGTACTCCTCGAAACTTAGCTATCGCTTTAAAAGGGGATAGAGAGCCTCTTGTTGGTATTAAAGATCGAAGTAAGCTTTTGTATCTTTTAGAAATAGCGCCAGTCCGTAGTGATAATAGTGAAGGAAATATTGAAGCTGTTGAGAAATTGACTTGCTACACAGAGGATGGGAAAAATTTCTTTAGAATTGATGTAATAGATCGAGCAAAAGATTATGAAGTGATGACTTATAAAGATGCGATCAAATACCAAGTCCTCGAAGAATTGTTGGAGTCTCGTTTACGTGTAGAATATGAACGAAAAGCCTATGTCGGTGATTTTGAAGAGGTAAGAGAGTCTATTGGTAAAAAGATCTTCTCTCATGTTGCGAAAGAAGTCCTTAGAGAAGAAAGCAGTTATAATGCAGTTTCTACAGGAGATGTTTGGGACTTGGCGGTAAAACGTCGATTGGGTGTTTTCTTAAGACGCTTAGAGGAACAAGCTCGTAGCGGAATAAAAGAAAATGAAAATGGACAATGGGATCTTAAAAAGGAAGAAATTGTAGTTTCGCGTAAAAATGCACATGAGCTTTTTAAAGAGGAGCTTTTTGATCTCCCTGAGGGAAGTTGGTCAGAGGTTTTATTTGATGTAGCTAAAGGAGCTTTGTTTTATCAAGTCCTTGATAGATATGTTGAAGATGCCCCTGTTAAAGAAGGTTTGCAAGAAGGAAGAGTTCTTCTTGGGAATGAAGCGCGTACTCTTTTAATGAAGCATCTTATTGATGAATTTTCGAAAAAAGGTGTGATTACCTTTGAGATTAAGGAAGTAGAGTAATGGATTTACGCGAGCTGCCTCCTATAGATATAGGAAGTTTTTTCAAATGGAAAGGTGTTGTGGAAAAAAAGATGACTCCGCTTCCAAGAATGGATGATT
>JBIIKD010000104.1:0-5125 GCA_044233345.1 Chlamydiia bacterium | reverse complement strand
GATCGATTTGATTCTATTGTTGCAGCCATTGAAGAAGGTCGCGCGATTTTCAATCGCCTTCGAACGATTTGTTCTTTTTTATTAACCACCTGCTTTGGAGAGCTCCTTGCCCTTATACTTTGTATTTTTTTTACAGCAGTTGCTCCCTTTACACCACTACAAATCCTTTGGGTAAACCTCGTATCAGGGGCTGTCATTGGAATTCCTTTAGGCTTTGAGCCTAAAACTGGACATGAAATGGACCAGCCTCCAAGAGATCCAAAATCCAAACTTATCTACAAGGGAATGGTTTATAGAATCGGCATTCTATCTACTCTTTTAAGCCTTGGAACCTTTTTTATTTTCTTCTATGCATACTCCCACACAGCCTCCATTGAAAAAGCTAGAACGCTTGTTCTTTCAAGCCTCTTAGCTTTTGAATGGCTTATGGCCTTACATATGCGTTCAGATGACCTCCCCCTTAGAAAGATTGGAACGTTTAAAAACATTCCTCTTCTCTTAGCAATCGGCATCGCAGTCTTTCTTCATCTCTGTATTCTATATATTCCACCGCTATGCAACCTTTTCAAAACCACCCCCCTCTCTTTTTACGAATGGTCATTAGCTCTTGTTCCTGGCCTTTCAATTTTCATTCTCGAAACCCTACGAAAAGAATTCTTCCCCTCTCTTTTTAGCAGCGGGAAATGGACTCCTTCAAGATTCACTAAAAAAAGAGAAGAAACAAAAATCGAGATTTAATTGCCTTCCCATGGCAAATCTTCTACAATGCAAGAAAAGTCTGGATTGAATCCAAAATCGTATGTTTAAAGGTGTTGTTTTTGCTTTAGGTGCGTGCCTTGTTTGGGGCTTGATCTTTGTTGTCCCCGGATTTATGGCTGAATTTAGCTCAATTGAAATTGCCTTAGGTAGATATTCTTTTTACGGCCTAATATCTCTTATCTTCTTTCTAAAGGGCCGATTTCAAAACAAATTCCACTACTCTCGCGTTATTTGGTTTAAAGCGTTCTACTTCTCTCTAAGCACAGTTGGATATTATACCGCTTTGGTATTTTCTCTTCGATACGCATCTCCTGCAATAGCAGCTCTTATTTTAGGAGTCAGTCCGATTACTATTGCCTTTTATGGAAACTGGAAACGAAAAGAAATCCCTTTTAAAAGTCTTTTTACTCCCTCTATTTTGACTATTATCGGCCTTATTGTTATCAATATTCCCCATTTTCAACAAACAGCCTCTCCTACATCTTATTTATTAGGGATTGGTTGCGCTCTTATTTCTTTAACTTCTTGGAGCTGGTATGTAGTTGCAAATGCAAACTTCTTAAGATACCATTCAGATGTAAGCTCTAGTGACTGGTCCACTTTAATGGGGGTCTCGATGCTTTTTTGGGTGTTTCTTATCACCACCTTTCTTACTCTATTTTGCGAACCACAAATTCAGTGGAGCACATTTCAAACATTAAATGATCAATCTCTTCGATTTTTTGGAGGAAGTGCTGTTTTGGGCCTTCTTTGTTCTTGGATTGGTGTTTTTCTATGGAATCGAGCTAGTCTATACCTTCCAACTCCACTTGCAGGTCAATTAACTGTTTTTGAAACAATTTTTGGAGTCATTTTTGTTTATCTTTTAGCAAAGACTCTTCCTTCCTCACTTGAACTCGTTGGAATGATCATTCTTTTCATTGCAGTTGTTTACTGCATCCGAAAATTTGCAAAAAACAAATCCTATAACAAACAAATTTCTCCGCATTAATCTCTTTCTCTGTATAGATAAGAGTCAAAGGAGTTCTTTATGCACACTCAAAAAATTTCTGGTGTTGTTGCTCTTATTTTAGGAATCGGTTTAATAGCCTTCTCTTTATACGTAAGTAATGCTGTTACTGAAGAAGTTGCAGCGGTAAATAAAAAAACAGAAATGGCTACAAATAATCCACTTACTCGTGCCGGTGGGCCTACAACTGAGCGCGCAGGAAAATCAATTAGAAAAGGGGTAAGTAATAAAGCAAATGCAAAAGCAAAGCCTTATCGAGTAGCCGTTACTTGGGGATACATAGGGGGCGCCATTTTCCTAGTAGCAAGCTCTGCTCTTCTTCTCTTTAAGCACGACAAATCCTAGACTTCTTTTTTAAGATTTGATAAAATCGTAGTTTCCTACCGCTTAGGAATGAGCTCTCCTATAGTTTTGCTCGTTTAACAACACTCAATATAGGGGGCTATGACGCTAAAGAATGGAGTTTTATTCCCTCTTTAGGAAATGGTCCCATCTTTAACATAAAGGTTAAAGTGCATTTGGTTAGCCTCCTTTGCGGTGGGTTTCTTACCCTATTGAAGTGAATAACTGTTGTTTAATAAAAATAATTAAACAAACTTTTCAAAAGTTTATTTACAATAGAGAATAAATAAACTAGGATCCAAATTTTAGAGATATTCAAAAAAGCGGCACAACCTTATGAAATCCTTATTTATAAAAAAATCTGTCGAGGCTCAAACACATCATTTTTTAAAAAGAACATTGACTACCTGGCATTTAATTGGACTTGGTGTTGGTGCTATGATTGGAGCTGGGCTTTTTGTTTTAACGGGAGCCGCTGCAGCTTTTAATGCAGGTCCTGCTGTCATTATTTCATTTGTGATTACAGCGATTTTATGCGCCTTTATCTCTTTATGTTATGCAGAATTGACCGCGATGATTCCTATTTCTGGAAGTGCTTACTCTTATGTATATGTTGCTATGGGAGAATTTCCTGCATGGATTGTTGGATGGTCTCTTACCATGGGTTATTTAGTCGCCGCATGTAGCGTGGCAGTTGGTTGGTCTGGATATTTTACAAGCTTACTACAAGACTTTCAAATTCAAATCCCCATTTGGATGGCTGCTGCTCCTTTTGATTTTGATAGTGGAAACAACCTCCGTTTTGGCCGTTCTTTTTTCGATCTTCCTGCGCTTGTTATTACAGGGCTTGCAGGTTGGATGTTAGTAGGCGGCGTTAAGGGAACTGCAAAAGTAAACACCGTTTTAGTTTTTATTAAACTTGCGATCATTGTTTTATTTGTCGGATGTGGAATAGCTAGCATCAAGTCAGCAAATCTTACCCCTTTTATTCCACCAAATACTGGAGTATTTGGTGAGTTTGGTGTTAGTGGTATTTTTCGTGGGGCAACTATTGTATTTTTTGCTTTCTTAGGATTTGATGTTCTAGCAACACTTGCGCAAGAGGCTCATAACCCACAAAAAAGTGTACCTCGTGGGATGTTTGGCTCCCTTTTTATCTGTACAATTGCGTATATCCTTGTCTCTATTGTGCTAGTTGGGGTGGTTCCTTATGCTCAGCTTGGGGTAAGCAATCCAATTGCGGTTGCAGTAAATGCCCTTGGGCCTAATTTTTGGTGGCTTCGTATTTTGATAAAAGTTGCCATACTTGCGGGGCTTTTTTCCGTAATCATTACTATGCTACTTGGACAATCACGAATTTTTTATATGATGGCCAGAGATGGCCTTTTACCAAAAAAATTTGCACATGTATCTGAAAAGTCTCATGTCCCTGTTTTTGGCACCCTTGTTTTAACGGGGGTAGGAATGATGATCTCTACCTTTTTTCCTATTTCCTTACTTGGACAAGTGACTTCTATGGCTCTTTTATTTGCATTTGGTATTGTTTGTATCGGCGTTTTAGTTCTACGTTATACACAACCGAGCCTCGAAAGACCCTTTAAAGTTCGATTCCTTCCTCTTGTATCTGTTCTTGGAGCTCTCATTTGTTTTATGCAAATGTTAGTTCTTCCTCCACTTTTATGGATTCAATTAGCTGCATGGCTTGTAATTGGTTGCGTTATTTATTTTAGCTATAGTATGCACCATAGCAAACTGAGACACCCAACTAAATAGAGTCGACCTCTTTCGAAACTAAAAAGATTAGCCTATAAAAATCGTGGTCAAAAAAATCTACTCTAGAATACAGTTGTGAAATGCTATCAAAAATGAAATTTTCTAAAAATATTGGTTCTCGAGATCGATGGATTCGATTTGTTATTGCAGTAGTGCTTTTAGCTCTTTCTATTTGGACAATGAGCTGGATTTTGCTACTATGCGCTATTTTTACTTTTTTTGAATCCTTTATGAGCTGGTGTATCCTTTATCAAATTTTAGGAAAGAGCAGCTGTCCTATAAAGCGATCTAAAAAATAGCCTTAGTCTAAAAAATTTCGGCTTAATTTTTCAACAGGCCCATTTACTAAAAAAACCATAGAATATATTCTTTTTTTTCGATTTACAGGTCACTTAAATGATATCTTCATTATTTCATTTTTTAAAAAAAAATCGTTTTCGCTTATATTCGTTAGGAATTTTCCTTCCCTCAATTCTTTTTTTTTCTTTCTTTTTGTTTAAGTTTTTCCATACGAATACCTCGATTCAAGGAAAAGTTCTTATTTGTGGAGTTTGCAAAGATATAGAAAAAATCATTCCCTATTCAATTAAAAATGCTGAAACAATCGGAGCGCTTTTTGACGACTACAAAGTCTTTATTTATGAAAATAATTCTCAAGATCAAACAGCCAAACTTCTTAAAGAATGGGAAAAAAATAACCCTAACGTCTTTATTACGACAGAAATAGTAAATGACGAGATTCTTTCTTTCTCCTGCTTTAACAAAACTATTCAAAATGAATTTTATAGGCCTGAAAAAATAGCGAGAGCGAGAAACATCGTTTTAGATCAAGTTATGGACAGCGCCTATGATGATTTTGAATATGTGATTTGGCTTGACCTTGATTTTGATCACCTTTTGCCTTACAAAGAAATTGTAAAAACATTTCATTCTAAAAAAAATTGGGACGCTGTATTTGCAAACGGAATAGCTGATAATGGAAATCTTTTTGACTCGTGGGCATTACGCGATGAAATTCTCCCTATTGGCGCCGAGCTTATCGGAAATCAATGGTGGATGATTCGAGGATGTCAATCTATTCTTCACTTTTCCCCAAAAGACCCCTGGTATCGAGTTTTTTCAGCATTTGGAGGGCTTGGCATTTACAAACGGGAGGCGATTAAAGGGTGCAAATATTCTGCCATCGTCACAAGTGATCTAGAAAAGCTATCTAAAAAATTAATTTCTGAAAGAACGGGAAAA
>JBIIKD010000034.1:0-11430 GCA_044233345.1 Chlamydiia bacterium | reverse complement strand
TCGCTCTATTATTCAACTTCAAAGCCCAACCAAAAATCTCCCCTATTATAAAGACCAATTGGGGGATTTTGTAAATGGACATGATGGATTTATCCTTGAAAACAGTGAAGACAAACTTATTTTTAGAATGAATTCTGGGGTCTGCCAATATCCTTGTGTATGCGAGCATATTCCCTTCCATGCCTCTATGATCCTTCATGGTTATGATAAACTTTATATTAATCCTGCCTTAGTCCTCCATTATTTCAATAGAAAATAAATTATTTTTTATATTATTTAGTTTTTCCTTGGTTGCACTTACGAGGAAATTTTGGTAAAATAGGTTCTCCTGAACGTTACAATTGGGGTTTAGCATGCTTTCAAAGTTTGTAATTGGCGGAGTAGCCTTACTAGCCATAGTATCATCTTTTGTGGGGACTAACTTAAGTTTTGTAACAACCGACTCATCCAATAGTGTCGCTAAAGAATTGTTTTTTTCTGATCTAGATAGAAAAAATAGCCAATTCTTAATAACCTACGGAAAGTTAACAGACTCATGGGAATCCTATCAGAAAACGGAAGAAAATAACTGGGATTCAACGATTCTTTATAGAGCTCTCGAATATGCCTCAAAAAAACACAAAGGGCAAATAAGAAAAGATCCTTATAAAACACCTTATATTGTACATCCAATGGGGGTTGCAAAAATTCTCTGGGAAGAGGGAAATGTTCGCGACGTTGATGTTTTAGTTGCAGCTCTTTTACATGACACTTTAGAAGACACTGATGCCACAGAATTTGAAATAGAAGGAATCTTTGGATCAAGGGTCCTTTCGATTGTCAAAGAAGTATCCAATGATCCCAGGCTATCTGGACAAGAAAATAAGCAGCGTCAAATAGAACTCGCTCCTTTTATGTCCCAAGAAGCAAAATTAGTAAAACTCGCTGACCGTCTTTGTAATATTAGAGATCTACAACGAAGCACGCCTCTAAATTGGTCAAAAGAAGATATTGAACATTATTTTAGTTGGGGAGAAAAATTGGTTCGAGCTTTTGCAGGAACAGATGAACAGCTAGAAAACGCGTTAAAGTGGGAACTTTCCCACCCAACGAGTGGAAAATCCACTGCAATTAGTAAATCTCTTGCTTTGGGCTAAATTCCTTGATTTTCACACCTAGAATGGGCTATAAACATAGCTTATTTATTAGGTTTTTGTGAAAAAAAAGATCACTCTATTTTCTCTTACGCTTCTTACGATTACTGCAGTAGACAGCATCCGCAACCTCCCCTCCTCCGCTCTTTTTGGAAGTTCTGTAATCTTTTTCTTTTGCCTAGGCGCCATCTTATTTTTAATTCCTATTGCCTTAGTGGCTGCAGAACTTTCCTCCCTTTTTCAAGATAAAGGTGGGGTATATCATTGGATTAATAAAGCATTTGGAAATAAAACTGCGATGCTTGCTATTTGGCTTCAGTGGATTAATACAATGGTATGGTATCCAACGATCCTTCTTTTTATTGCTGGAAGCATAGCTTATCTTGTTGATCCCTCCTTAGCGTCTTCTCCATCCTATACGATCTCTACCGTATTAATTCTTTTTTGGGGACTTACATTTATCAATCTATTTGGACTTCATTTATCGGCAAGGCTAAACGAATTACTTGGAATTGTAGGAACTATCTTCCCTCTTTTGTTTCTTATTGGGCTTGGCGTGACTTGGATTATTTTAGGGAAACCTATGGAAATTACATTTTCTCTTTTTTCCATTTTTCCTCATTGGGCCTCCTCTTACACCTGGGTCTCTCTAATTTCTGTAATGGCCTCTTTTTTAGGGATGGAGCTTTCAGGCGTCCACATTAATGAAATCGATAATCCCCAAAGAAACTTCCCTAAAGCTGTATTTTTATCGAGTTTTTTCATCTTATTTACCATGCTTTTTGGCTCTTTATCTATTGCCATGGTTGTTCCACGACAAGAGATCAATTTAATCGCTGGGGTTCTTCAACTTTTTTCTAAAATGTTTACCCTATTTCATATCGAGTGGTGTATCCCAATTCTTACCATACTTATTGTGATCGGAAGCATTGGAAATATGATCAATTGGTTAATCTCTCCCGCAAAAGGGCTACTTCATGCAGCGGAATTTGGATTTTTACCTCCATTTTTTACAAAGCAAAATCGTTATGGAGTGGCATCACGCATTTTAATCACCCAAGCTATATTCGTAAGCGCTTTTTGCCTAGTCTATTTTTTAATCCCTAGCATTAATGCGTTTTATTGGTTTTTAACAGCTCTTAGCGCAAGTCTATATATGATCGTTTACATTCTTCTCTTTCTTGCCGCAATTTTCCTCCACTACCGATATGTCGACCGTCCAAAAGCGTTTAAAGTCCCTGGAGGAACTTTAGGTATATGGATTACAACAAGCCTTGGAATTTTCGGGTGCCTTTTAACCATTATCGTAGGTTTTTTTCCCCCACCAACGATCGAAATAGAATCAATCAGTCGTTATGCATTTATGTTCTTGATCGGAAACCTTTCCATGATTTCCCCTGTCATTCTTTTTTACCTTTATAAAAAAAGGGGAAAAGAAAAATAAATTCTTTTTTTGAAAGAAAATATAAAAAACAAATTCTGTTTCGAAGATCTCTAACAATCATTTTGTAAAAAAAACAAGAAATTAAATTTTTTGATTTCACTAAAGGTTTTGATTATCCTTACGCTTGGATTCGCTATCAGACTAACTTTCGCTTGATTTTTTTTATATATTTTAAAAAAATCTAAATCCTTTTCTTAAATATATTGTTTTTTCTCATTGCTCAGAAACTCTTTCTAAGTTTATAGGTATGTTGATGAGAAAAACACATCCTTTTCTGTGGTATTGGGAGTAAAAATTGGATTCTCAAAATTTGATTAGCTCGATTTGTTGCATTCTTTATGCAGCAACAATTACACTCTTACATGGAAATAGTAAAGAAGAGCCTGCCCAAACTCTTAAAACGATTGAATATTCTGAATTATATGAAGATATCTTGGATGAGTCTGATGAAGAATTCTACTACATAGCAGATACACAATCTCAGCAAAAAACAAAAAAATTACGCCTTTCTCGTACTGACCAAATTCCTCAAGAGCGTTTGAAAGCAGAGACTGCATCTTATTTAGAAGGATATATTCAAGCTCTTATCGATGCGAATTATCATGAACTGAATGTTCTTGTTTACGTCAACAGTGATGGAATTGTATTTTTATATAATCTTCCAAGCGATGAATTGATTAAACATAGTATTATAGCTTTCGTCAAAGATCTTCCTGATGTAAAAGATGTAAAAGAAGGAAAAATTGACCCCGTTATTCAAAAAAGAATCGAAGAGCGCCAACCTATTCGTATCGTTAAAGGGGTTTGGTTTCCAGAATCTACTGTTCTTTTTGCCCCCCTTATTGCAAATCCTAGGGATCCAGTTTATTCTGTTGCCTACCGATGGAACGATTCTGTTTTAGCCAATAGCGAAGTAGCAATTTCTCTTGGGGATATCTTTCCTATTTTTAGATGGTTTGATGTTTTTTCAGCTCATGGGGACCTTCAATTAGATATCACTGCTTGTATGTGGGCAAATTTCGATATGAATCCAGAGAATACTCCAAACGGAGAATGGGCGGAATTAGTTACTTCTGATTACCTACTTGCTATTCCTATAAGCTATGCATTTGACAAATGGGCTTTTCGTTTAAGAATTTATCATATTTCTAGTCACTTAGGTGATGAATTTATTGTGAATCATAGAGAGGTACTACGGGTAAACCCAAGTTTTGAAGCAATTGATATCTACGGCTCTTTCCAAGCGACCGATGGGCTTAGATTTTATTTTGGACCTGGATTTATCATTAATAGTGATAACTCTTATCCTTTAAAAACCTTTTATTTTGACTACGGACTTGAGTGCCGTTTTTCAGGTTTTCGCTATCATTATCATAGACTTTACGGATCTCCTTTCTTTGCAATTGATGTCCAGCAATGGCAAGCTAATAACTACACACCAAGCCTTACTGCACAATTTGGCTATGAATGGTCAAAGTTAAAAGGGGCAGGTCGAAAAGTCCGCCTCTTTCTTGAATATCATGACGGATATAGTGAAGGCCAATTTTTCAAAGACCGGACCCAATATGGAGCGATTCGCCTCTCCTGGGGATTCTAATAAATGGATCAACATATCAAAATTTCCTATCCCTGGTTTGTTATCATGGGTCTTGGACTTGGATTTCTTTTGGGAAGTTTTGATATTACGGCGCTTAGTTTAGCTCTTGTATGGATACAAAAAGATTTATCTCTATCTCTTTCTGGTATTGACTGGCTTATTAATGCTTATGCAATTGCTTTTGCTTCTTTTTTAATTCCAGCTGGGCGCCTTAGCGACATTCATGGACATAGAAAAATCTATTTAAGTGGGGCCATTTTAATTGCAATAGCCTCTCTTTTTGGTGGATTTTCTCAAAATGCTTGGCAATTAGTCGTATCAAGAGCCTTGCAAGGATTTGCCTCAGCCCTTTTATGGCCTGGCATTCAATCAATCACGATGCAAATTTTCCCTAAAAAGCTGGTTGGTAGAGCTATTGGTGTTCTTCTTCTTTTAGGAGGAATTGGAATGGCGAGTGGCCCTGTACTTTCAGGAATACTTATCGATACCTTTTCATGGCGCTCTGTCCTTTTTATGAACGTTCCGATTGCAATTCTTTCTTTTTTACTTATTTTAGTTTTTCTTCCAAAAGATGCAATTCCAAAGACAGGACAAAAAGTAGATCTTTTAGGTTTTTTATTTCTTGCAGCTTTCTCGTTTAGTCTCATCTTTGCTATTGATTTAGGGGGGAAAATAGGGTTTCAAAATCGGGAAACTTTAGCTTGGCTTGCAGCAACTATCGGTCTTTTTTGGCTTTTTATTGTTCGAGAAGACAACACAGACACTCCTCTTATTGACTTAACAAAATTGAACTCTACTTCTTTCATAATGGGCATTATTTTTCGAGCAACTATGGCTTTTGCTTTTTTTTCCACTCTTTTTCTCAGCAGTTATGCTTTCCAACATATAGCTACATTAAGTCCTGACCATACTGGAATTTTTTTCCTTCCATTAACAGTTACACTTGCCCTTTTTAGTCTTTTTGGAGGCACCTATTCAGAGCGTTTTGGAGCAGAAAATCTTATGCATATCGGAATGGTTTGTATGGGATGTGGAGTAATTGCTTTTGGGATTGCTATCCGTTACTCACTAGATTTCTCTGCTATTTTTGCTCCCTTCTTTTTTATGGGAATGGGACTTGGAATATTTATTCCAAATAACACCCTTTTTACCGTCCATTCAGTACCTAAAAGCCATTGGGGCGTAGCAACTGGTATTATCTACATGGTCAATCTAATTTTCTTTTCGATAGCGATCACAATTGCAAGTTTCTTTATGCGCTCACCTGGTTTTGATCTTGCGATGAATCTTTTAAAAAAGGGAAACATTCCATTAACTGAGATGAAAATTGCTCTAATTAATGCAGTAATGCGTGGAATGAGCTCTATTTCTGATGCGCTTTTGCAGTTTTCCAGTCATTCCAATGAAGTGTATGAAGCAATTCGAACAGGTTTCTTAAGCGCAATGAGCTTTGATTTATGGATTGCAGGAGCCCTTATTTTTCTTCCCATGTTTCTTTATCTTTTTTTTCACACAAAAACCAAAGCCCTACCCTGATCGAATAGAATAGCTTGTATTTACATCGCTAACGACAATTGGTCCTTCTTTAGGGATTTTTACTGTAAAGCTTGCTTCAATATTCCCACCTAGCACCTCTCCTATTCCAAAAAGATTTCTTGCTTCAATAAATGTAGCCTCATCTGTTCTTTCTGGATCCATTTCAATACGAACCCAGGTGGCAGAATGCGCTTTTAATGTAACTTTGAATTGATCTTTTTTAGAACTTGGCTCAAAATAAAAATCTGCATTTGTCATATCTGTTCTAAGATCAAAAGTTCCTTGGACATTGATGATCGCTTCAAGAATAGCTCCAATATAAGGACCGCAAATAGTATTTTCCGTATGTTGTGTGGAAAAAAGCAAAAGAGCATTCCCTATTCTATTTTTTGTTTCATAGGATGTGCCAATTTGATCAGCGAATTTACCTATATTTTCCTTAAACAGTCTAACATCTTCATCTGTTTTCATTTGAAATGAACTTTTACCAGGAAAACTAAACTTCCTATAAATAGATTTTCTTGCCCCTTCAAAATCCTGAAAAAAATTCTCAGCTGCCAAACCCTCTAATTCCTCACTTGGAGCAAGCGCTGGACTATTTGAAGAAAGTTTTAACGTCTTGGTTACGTGAGGAGAAAGTTGCAGCTCTCTTTGCAACGCTCTTTTATACCTATCTGAAGTGTTTTTAATTTCATCAATAGTAAGAGGCTTAAATTTTCCTTGTATTGTCTGATCGTATTTAAGCACATCTTCTATTAAATCCTCCGCCTGAGAAAATTCATCTTCTGGTAAAACAAATTCATCTTCTGCCCCACCAACAGTTACAACATAATCTGATCTAAGATCTCGAATCGCAACCGTTTCTCCATCTTTAGCTTTAATAATAAAACTTGCGTTTACCTCTCCCTTTGCTACTCGCCCTAATCCAAGAATTTTTTGCGCATCATCTACTCTTTGCTGATCCCCTTTTTGGGGATCTATTTCTATCTTTTTTTCTGTAAGATAGATGGATTGAATAGTAACTTTAAATTCTTCTTCTCTGATTGGCAAAATGGTAGATTCTGTATCGGCTAGATATGTTTTAAAATCGCCTTTGTTAATACTTCCAAGAATTCGATTTATCTCATTTGTGTAAGGGGCTCCCACAACTCTTTGAGCAAATGCAACTGTTTTTTCTATCGATTCTTTGTTGTTTGGCAAAAACATTTCACTCGTTATAATTCCTGAAAGGTTTGGTAATTTTCTTTTTGTTGCCCCAGGAGGAAATTGCAATTGCTTACGTATGAAACCTTCGCATAACTTAGCATCTTCTTTTATAACTTTTTTTCCAGGCTTATCTAATATCTCTTCGATTACTTTTTCCGCCCTAGAAACGTCGGTTACAAGTGGGGTCACTAAATCACAACTCATCTTTACATTACTTGTTACCATTTTTTGATCTTGATTCATGGAAACAATAAAACTTCCATTGATTTCTGCGCCGATTACCTCTCCAATACCAAGATGATTTCGTGCTTGAACAAACATTGAAGCTCTTTGAAAAGCAGCCCGATCTAATTGTACTTCTTCTGTACGAATCGTTCGAAATGTAGCCATATGCAAATAAGCCGTTACTTTAAATTGATTGGGTATAATTTCCCCACCTTGATCAAAAACAGGCTCAAATCTATATTGTGAAGAAACTGGCTCACCTGAAAAATTATCAATACCAAGTTCTGCTCGAATCATGGATTGATTTCCAGTATAACCAGAAGCTAAGCCATTTGTTGTTTGCTGCGAGGAATAAATAAGGATTGCGTTTCGAAGCGCTATCTTCATTCCATCTGTTGTTTCTTCATCTGAAATTTCTTCTACAAAGCGCTCTGCTGCTGTAATATATTCAACAGCTTCCTCTGTAGTAGAGATTGTGTGGTTAGTTTGTTCTGTAGAAAAACTCAGCTCCATTTGAGTATTTTTTCGTGTACCTAAATGATCCGCAACAAACAGATTTGGAACAACTAATCCTTCTATAGAAATTGTGCTATTCATATCTTCTTCTAATAGATTGAGCAAATCAGGCATAAAAGAAACTTGCCTACGGGTATTAACTACAGGACTATCAATTAATTCTAATCTTACCCTTCCCTCTGACCATGGCAAATTTAAATAGTTTCTCATTTTTTCTTCATAGCGAAGTCCATCTTTTTTTACAGATTCGATACTCAGTTTACTTACTCTAAGGGGTTGTTCTACTAATGATAATGCTTTAAAATCATTTATTGAGACTCTTGTTAAGGTAGTTGATTCTGAAACTCTGAGTAATCGACTAAATATATCGTGAATTGTTGATTTTTCATTGTCACTAAGATCGCTAATTTTCTTATTTTTAAAAAACTCTACCGCTTTAAAATCACTTTCAAAATCAGCGTGAAATGTTTCTTTAATTTGGTGAATTTTGGTGACTACTACATCTTGAACAGTTCGATTTTTATCTTCTTCCTTTTGAAATTTTTCAAATACAGCATTGAGCGCTTTATAAGCCTGATTATTAATCGGAGAGGTCATAATATTTCCCCTTTTTCATCAAATTTTTACTTCTGGATGCTTTTTTTTTATAATCTCAATAGCGGGTTCATCTGGGACTGAAAGAGATATACTCGCGTCGATTTTGAAAGAAATATACAAAAGCTTTTTTGTATAGACTCCTATTTTTCCCGATTTCATCATCCGAATCCACATTTCCCAATCTTCATACTTTTGAAGAGTTTCATCAAACCCCATAAACGCCTCTTTTTTAACAAGCGATCCTGTATCTATGTAATTACCTTTAAAAAGGGCGGTTGGATCCCAATCTCTTGCATTTGAAGAAAAGACACTTTTTATATTTTGATCTAACTGTATCACGATGACATTGAGAAAATTACTATAGGCAAATGCAGCCTTTGGATTTTCTTTTAGAACTTTAAGATTTTCCTCTAAGCAGTTTTTATCTAAAATGACATCATCGTCGCAAAAAAAAAGATATTCCCCTTTTGCCTGAATTGCCCCTTTATTTCTTTTGACCGCAGCGGATCCTTCTTCATCTAATAGAATAATTTCTAATGGATTATTTGCCTCAATAGAAGGAAGACAATAAGCCTCAAAAAATTCTTTTCTTGATTTTTTATGAGGAACAATCACAGAAATAGGGAGCTTACTCACTAAAAATGAACTCCTTTAAAGGTTCAAAATTTCTGATATCTGATAAAGCTTCTCTATCCCAAATCCATTTTTTTTCTTGCTGCGCGACATAGTGGTGACTTAAATTTAAATCCATTCCCATTGCCCATGCTTTTTTTGTTCTTTCCATGATTTCATTTCTTTGTTCTTTAGTTTTTGTCCCACCATAATTCAAAATAAATGCATCAATTCTACCTATCTTCATTTCGGGAACAAACACACAATCAGCATTATAAACCGTATTTGGATGATATTTATGGATTCTAACAATTCCATGCTCTGCAGCTGCACTTTCTTCGTAATAATAAAAAATGTTCTTTGGTGAGGTGGGTTCCTTAGGTCTTTTTTCGCCTGTATTATAAAATTCAAATTTTCTTGTTCTAATCAAGTTGGCATTGATATCCTCAGCTGCCATGATCAATTTTTCTATCGGATGATGCACTCCCACAATAAATTCATCTGCATCGCCATATATGACCCAGTCAGGCTTTAATTCTTTCATTTTTTCAAGTCGTGCTTTTTGTAAAACATTCATATGAAAAGCCCCACCAGTATCAATTCGCTCGCAAGGAATACCCTGTTTTTTTAACCATTCCCAAGATCCGTCTGTAGAATAATTATCTAGCACAAATACTTCTATATTATGCTTTTGGTAATAACTGATTATGTAAGGAATGTAGTGAATTTCATTAAAACAGGTAAGAATATTGAGTATTCTCATGAAGTTTCAGCCACATAAACAAGTTCTACGTAAGGTGTGATTGATTCGACATGCTTATTGATAAAGTTCACAAGCATAATAAAATCTTCAGGAAGAAACTTCGGTGCATCTAATCCTGAATAGTAGCAAACAGCGTTTCCTACCATGAGATTTCTTTTGCCATTTAAAATAGCTTTTAAGTTGAATTCAAAATCTTCAAGGCTATGAAGAAACTGCTTATTAAATCCTCCTATTTTTTGATAAAGCTTTATACTCATCATCATACAATCACGACTTGAGCCAAGTATGTTTTTCACCACTTGATTTTTATACTTATAAGATGACTGAAACCCTTGATATCCAAGCCCTAATTCAAAACCATCTTCTGTTTCTGTAGAAAACAACTGTAAACCGAAGTGTCTGACCATATTACTACGTGTATGCATTCGAACTCCAAGAGTCCCGCATCTTTCTGGATCTTCTAAATAGGCTTTGACCATTCGAGAGATAACATCGTTTAAAAAAATGATCTCTGGATTTACAAAGCATACAAGTTCAACATTTTCAGAAAAATGATTGGCTATCACCTCTTCATAAACAGTTGGAAGATGTTCACTATTCATTTCTATAAGAGTTACTTTTTCTTGCCCACGAACAAATTCTCTAATTGCTTTTAAATCTGTTTCTTTTGATCCAAGGTCAGCTACAACAATTTCTAAATCTGGATAAGCGCTCCGCTCGCGAATCGATTCTAAACAAGAAGCTAACTCTACAGGTTTACCTTTACAAGCAATCACCATTCCTACTTTGGGCACTCTTGATAGCCTTACAGAGGATCGATTCATAATAATCTCAGGCTTAATTCTAAAAGGAAGTGATGGGTGCTTATTAACAAAATTTTTTCGATTATTTAGCCAAGTCTCATCTTGATCATTAAAGGCTAATTTCACCACCTTTACATCAAAAAACACCCCTACTTTCACATCTTTTTCATAATTTGCTAAACAAAAATCAATGTCATAGAAAGAATCACCCCTGTAGACAGGGTCGAATCGGGCGTGAAGCTTTCTTCTATCCACTACAAAAAAAGAATCATCTACAGTTACTACAGGAATAATTTTTCCACGAAAAACTTCTGAAAATCTATGTTCACTCTTTGAATCAAACTGCTCATACCAAATGTGACCAACTAGAGGCTCCTCTTTTTCCCATACAAGCCCCGACATTGGAACAATAATAGAACCTACAATCCCTAAAATACCGTAATTTGTTTTATCAAAGTATTCGAGAACTTTTACGCCCCACTCCTTTGAATGAATTTGAACATCTTCCCTTACGAAACAGATTACATTGCTTTTTGCTTTCTTAAGAGCTTCATTATAAGCTTTAGCAAAGTTTTCCTCCTGTAGCCAGAGTATTTCTGCATCTAAAATTCCAGATTGCACTTTTAGATGTTTTTCAAACTCAATATTTTGATCCTGAGAAATGTATGCAAATGTAATCACAAATTCCATCCTTTTTCTTAATCATCATCAAGCCGATTATTATTTTTAATATCAACAAATGATAATATATAATTATTCAAGAGACTAATATAATGAGTTTTATTATTGGTTTTTTATTTTTAAACAAAAAAATCGATGAGATGGAAGATCTATATAGATGATTGATTCAAAATTTGAACGCTTAGAGGGAATAGGTAGCCAATTGGCTTTAAAAAATAGACCCTTACGAAGAAGGCTTATATTAAAAATATCGGCGATGGATAGAATTTCGAACGAAACTATTGTCTTAAGCAGGAACGTCACTAAGAGCAAGCAAG
>JBIIKD010000086.1:0-6316 GCA_044233345.1 Chlamydiia bacterium | reverse complement strand
ATGTTTCGAGGGTGATTGGTCATATTTACGGAAGATCCTTCCGTCAGGGCCAATCAAATAGGATATGAATTTTCTTCCTAAAAAGCTCCGTGCTTGATATTTGCGAATCACCTCTTCCTCAGGATCAGATAAAAGATCGTAAGTCAGATGAAAATGCCTGTGAAATACTTTGTGTTTATCTTGGTAATCATTGCTAACTCCATAGACAATAATATTTTTTTCTTTTAATGATGCATAGGATTTTTCAAATGCAATCACCTCTGAATTACTATAGGGGATAAAGTCTCTTGGATAAAAAAAAAGGAGGACATATTTTCCTCTATGATCTTTTAAAGAGTGGTAATAGCCCTCTTGATCAATTAAAAAAAACTCAGGGGCATCGTCTCCTAAAGAAAGTTCTTTTGCCGACAAAGAAAAGCTTAAAAGACTAACAATGAAAAATTTAATAAAGGTCGACAATTTCTATTCCTATGACAAAAAAAGCTGAAACAGTCAATAAGAGCAACATAGCTTTTTTCCACATACTTTGTACATAGCTATCAGGAAAAAGTTTTTTTTCCATGACGTGGTAAAGTGCAATTGGAATTAATCCATTGATCAAAGATTCTCCAAGGCCCCCAGCAATTCCAAGCGCTTGATTAAAAATTTCTGGCCTAATCATAGCAGCAACTGTTGGAGGAAAAAAAGTGAGAAAAGTAAGAATCACCCGTCTTTTTCCTTTAGCTCTTATCCCAAGACCATCACCTAAAAAGTCGACAAGTGAAAAAGAAACCCCAAGTACTGATGTAATAATAGCTAAAAATGCAAATAGCTCACCCAACAGGAGCACATTTCGGTTAGCAGATATATCTGCAAGATAGGAAATTACAGATTTACCAGAATCAAGGACTTTTACAATATCCTCTGAAGGAACACTTCCTATGACTAAAAGCTGCCAAAGTAGATAAAGAAGAAGAGGGATTGTTGTCCCAATAAAAATAGCTCCACGCAGCACTTTTTTTTCCCGCTCGAAATAAGTAACAAGGGAGGGTATTATATTATGAAATCCAAAAGCACTAAAAAGGACAGGTATAGCAAAAAGCCCCTTTGAAAAATCACTCTCTTCCAATCGAGAGGGCTCGATCGCCTCAAATTGCACCCAAAAAAGGGCGAGAAAAACAGCTCCTAGAAGAATACTTAAAACATAATTCACTCGATCAATGCTTCTTGGACCAATAGCTACAATCACTCCAAAAATCGTACTAAATAGAATAAAAAAGATCTCTCCTGATATAAATGAAAGTTTTATATGACTATATAAAAGCATCTCTTTTAAAAGAGGTCCCCCTGCGGCAACATAGGCAATCATCAGGAAATAATAGAGGAAAATAAAAAGAATGGCCGCTAGCACACCTCCCCACTTCCCAAGATATTTTCGGGTAATGGAAATAAAATTTGCCCCACTAGGAAGTGTTAAAGTCACTTCTAGAAGGAGAAATCCTGTTAATGTCATGAAGATCCAAACTAAGAGAGTAACTACAAAAGCGCTTAAAAAACCCGCCCTCGCAGTCACAAGTGGGATACCCAGCATCCCAGCACCAACGGCAGTTCCAGCTATAAGCAAGGAGCCACGGATCATTAAAGATATTTGATTCTTTTTTTGCACGATCTAAATAGTATAGAGCTATATGATGATACAAGTCAAGGTTACCCCTAACGCAAATGAGGACAAGGTTATAGGGATGGATGGAAAAGTCCTGAAAGTAAAAGTCCGTGCCTCTCCAGAGAAGGGAAAGGCTAATCAAGCGGTTATTGATCTCTTAGCTAAACATTACAAAGTCCCAAAACGCTCCGTCATCATTAAATCTGGAGAAACCTCACGAGTCAAACTCTTTCTAATTGATTTAAAACCTAATTGGCTACCTATTTCGTCTCCAGACGTCATCGAGGCAGATGGGATTTGAATAATTGAAGCGAAGCCAAGGGTATTCCCCCTTGGCAAGAGCCAATTATTCAAAGACTGCTGCCGCAGATAGTCTCGAAATGAAATAGTTAGCCAATTGAGTTTAAACTAGCTGTTAACGGGTGGCTGGTCATTTTTTTCAATAAGAAGATCTCTTTTTTCATGCAGTTTAACAAGCTCTTCCTCAATACGCCCAACAATTATTTCATACTCTTCAGCCTGTTTTTTGAGCTTTCTAGACTCAACTAGGTTCTCAGGACCATTTTGGTACTCAAAATGGTTAGCTCGATTACGATACCGAAGAGCTTTTGCTGAATAATAATCTCTTAAATTCGTTAAAGATTGAATTTGTTCATTATAGTACTCAACTTCTTGTTTTTTGATCTCTCGAGAAATACTCGCTGCTCCAACGTCATTTACAAAAAAGAGGGAGCAAACAGATAAAGTAAATAGTATTTTTTTTATCCTTATCATCCCTTTAACTCCTCTAACTCTTTTAGTTTATCTTCATGCTGTTGAAGCCTTAGAAGATATCGATCTTTTTTTAATCTTGAAGCGCGTATATCATTCATCCTCTGCTCCGTTAAAGCATTCGATAATGATTCCTTTTCTTTTTCTACGGCTGCTTTATAGCGCTCTACCTCTTTTTTATGAAACTCGATACGCTCATCCCTGGTCCCAACTTCATTACCCTCAATTTTTTTCGGTTGCAAAGGGCCAGAACATCCCTCAATAAAAAAAAGAACTAAAAAGAACCCGATAAATCGCAGCGCCATAACTTTTCTCAAAAGAAATCTCCCTTCTCTTATTAGGCATACACAGCCCAAAAATAAGATCAAGAAATTTAAACATTCCTGTGATATTATCCTCCAATGATGAAAAAATATTTCTTTATATTTGTTTTTTTTCTTTCACCACTCCTTGGCAATCTGACGCTTAAGGAGAAATTAGCTGGGGCTAAGGTGGGAGATTTTATCATTTCTGAAATGAATAACTCGTTAAGCCTAATTCGAATATTTGACGTTAACGAGGAGTCTGTAATCGTAGAAGAGATTACCTTTACTCAAAAAGAAAAACGACAGGGATTAATTGCCTGGGAAAAGTGGCTCGAGGAGAAGGCTCCCGGCCATACCTCTTGGCTTTTAATTGAATTCGATCTAAAAGAAGGCGTTATTTTGGAGTGCTTTTCTTTCTATCGCGATGCCTGGCTTAATTTAACTGGTGAAGACTCTTTTCTTCTTAAGCTTATAAACACCTCCCTTTCCCCGATTCCTAAAGAGCGACTAAAAAAAATAGGGGCAGCACCTAAAGATGGTGTAGATAGAAGAAAAGCATGGACTCCTCCCCTATACTATAACGGAACGAAAGAAAAAAAGCCCTCCTTCGCCCCTTATGAAGTTTTGTGGCCTGCTGATGGATCCCCTCTTGCTGCAAAGAGAATTGAATTTTATTTTGATGAAACTCGCCCAAATTTTCCTTTTCCCTACTGGGGGAAAATTTCAAATGCGGCAGATGCTGCCTACAAATTTCGTGTAATTGATTCTGGAGAGGGCCTTTTCTCTCCAATGAAGAGCCTTCCAAGGCGTCCTATCTCTTTTGTAAAACGCCCTAAATTAGATTCTGGCTCGTTAAAAATTCTTGTACAAGCCCCCCCATATTATAAAAAAATTGAACTTTCTGCGATTGATCATTCTACGTCTATTGGCGATCCTCTTCCCCTACCCTTTAAAACAAAAATTTTAGAGGAGGAACTAATCGAAATAATCGTAGATCCTAAGTTTCTTAAAGATGAGCATGAGTATTCATTTATCCTTCATGTAAAGCATCCTATAGAGCTCTTTTTAGAAACCCAAGAATCCGTAAAAATTGTTGGAATTAATAGAGAGCTCCATTAGAATTGGACCTCATGGCATCTTATAAACTAAAGAAATCCAAGTTTATCCTCCAAAACGCTCAGCATCTTTTTAAAAAAAAGCATGACAAGCTTTCTAAAGAAATTTCTGAGGCCCTTTCAAGAGCTATTCTAAATTTACAAAATGCTCTCCTTCAAACTGATCCAGAAATTGTAAGTGAATCGGCAAAAGATTTAGACCTCCTTGTAAAAAGCTATTTAAAAAGATCACTATTTGAGCGTATAGGTGGGCAGGGTATTAGTCTTATAGTAGCTTTACTGATCGCTATACTGATTCGGCAAGTTGCATTTGAACTTTTTGAGATCCCCTCAGGATCTATGCGCCCTACATTTAAAGAACAAGACCGACTTGTTGTTTCAAAATCACAATTTGGTCTAAATATTCCACTCACTACATCTCATTTTCTTTTTTCTGAAGATGCAATAAAACGTATGGGCGTTGTCATCTTTACAGGGGAAAATATGGATATACCGAATGTAAAAACCCGGTATTTCTACCTTTTTCCAGGATATAGACAATACATTAAGCGTATGATCGGCCTTCCAGGAGACACTCTTTATTTTTATGGAGGAAAAATCTATGGGATTGATAAAAACGGCAACGATGTAACTCCCCTTCTTCAAAGAGCTGATCTTTCCCATATTGAGCATATTCCCTTCATTCACATCGAGGGAAAAACTGTCCCCTCCAAAGCTTCTGTGCAAGACCTTTATTCCTCACTCACTCTTAAACAGATGAATATCCCCCTAACAAAACTCTATCTTTCGCCCAGAAAAGACGTGCACTACGAAATGCTGAAAAAACCTGTATTTAACGACTCTTATCCTGAAAAATCTTTTGATCTTTATGATTTTTGGGGAATAAAAAACTTTGCAAATGTTCGCCTTATGAAACGCGATGTTTTTCTAAAAAACACCCCTATTATCTCATCCCTTCCTAGGGCGGATTTTTATCTTGAAATCACGCACCATCCCTCTGTTATAAAAGCCTCTTTACAAAAAGACCCCTATCTTCGATTGCGCCCTACTCTTCATATAGATAAATCATTTATACCTCTTACTGAAAAACACCTAAAAGCTCTTTGGAACAATCTTTATACTGGAAGATTTATTGTTAAGGATGGTGAATTTTATAGACTTGGCGTTTCCTCTACAGAAGCGAGTAAAAGCTCTTATCTACCCAAGCTAAAAGGAAACATTCCAGATGGAACCTATGAATTCTACAAAGGCGCTTTAACAAAGGTTCTTCCTCAAGCAATCCTTGTCAATGCAGAGGATAACCCTCTTGCAAAATTTGATCCAATTCGGCTCTTTACACTCTTTAATGGGGGCATTGAATGCGACACTCGATTTATCCCAGAAAGCAATCCAAATACCCTCCCACCAGCTAGGTATGCCTACTTTAAAAATGGAGATCTCTATATCATGGGATCTCTAATTATAGAAAAAGATGACCCAGCTCTTGTGCAATTTGTAAAAAATGAAGAAGCTCAAAAAGCAATCAACTCACGCTATGAGCCATTTATAGATCACGGTCCTCCCCTCCTAGAAAACGGAAATCTCGACATCGAGTTCGTCAAAGCTTATGGGGTGACTATACCAAAAGGACAATACCTAGTCCTTGGTGACAATCATGCCATGAGTGGCGACAGCCGCGAGTTTGGGTTTGTCCCAGAAAATAACCTTCGAGGAATTCCTTCTTTTATGTTCTGGGCCCCTGGAGGCAGATTTGGCTACCCAAATCATGGAATTTACCCCCTTATTACCACGCCTAGAATGATCGTTTGGTCCCTACTAACCATTTCTTTTGCCTTCTACCTCCGTAATAGTAAAAGAAAAAAGCAGATCTTTTCATCTCACTAATTTAATGGTAATTTTTTTTAAAAATAAAAAAGGTATAAACTTATGGATGTTTTACCAATAGAATCAATCTCTAAAATAACTCATTTAGATTACGATCCTCGCCTTAAATCTTTTGATGAAATCAGCGATAGGGTCAATAATTTTTTATCAAATGTTCCCAAAAACACCGATGCTTTTTTTAAATGCATGGTTCAAGATAGTTTTGAATATATTGCGATTAAAATTAGTTTTAAAGATCCTATATCAACACAAGAAATGGTTGATTGCAGCACTACATGTTTAGTTTCAGCATTTGAAGATACATTAACAGAAAAATACACCGTAACATCTGAGAAACTCATTAAAGTTTTTCAAAGATTCCTCCCAGAAAAAACTACCGCTTATTTTGGAGGCATTAATGTAGTGCACCATCAGTATACATACAAACAAAGTATGAATCCTTTACTAACAGTGACTTCATTTCTTCCAATGTACATCGATCATTCACTATACCAAACAATCCATAATTTAATATGCCTTACGTTTCATAGGTTAAGCAGCTGAATTTATTAGATTATACCCAAGTAAATTCAACACTTAAAATTTACTTGGGCATAAAA
>JBIIKD010000147.1:0-3698 GCA_044233345.1 Chlamydiia bacterium | reverse complement strand
CTCCATTAATTTTCCAACCTTTTTTCCTAAAACCCGGAAATTTGGCTTAGGTCTTAAAGAAACAAATTTTGATTCATCTAGATTAAACGTCAGCTCTTTTACATTCAGTTCTTCTTTGATTAAATCTTCCTGATCTTTTAAAGCCTTTATCGACTGTTTATCTGTTGTTACTATATAAGCGCGAGCTAACGGCTGACGAACTTTTAATTGATACTCTTTCCGTAAAGAATGGCCAGCATTGACTACTCCTTGAGTAAGCTCCATTTCCCTTTCTAAAGATAGATCACGTAAATATTCATCCTGAACTGGAAAATCGCAAAGGTGAACAGATTCTGGTGAACTTTCCCTCTTTAATTCGAGATAAATGGCTTCGCTGATAAATGGAATAAAAGGAGCGCTAATCTTTGCCAAAGTAAAAAGAACTGTGTATAGGGTCTCGAAGGCCTGCCGACGATCCTCTGTATTCTCCTCTGCCCAAAATCGATCTCGACTTCTTCTGATATACCAATTAGTAAGTTGATCAACAAAACCAATAAAAGGCTCCACTGCCGCATCGAGTTGATACTGATCCATTCCAATTTCTACGTCATTGATTAACTTTTGAAGGAGTGAAAGGATCCATCGATCGATATCCCCTTTTGGCCTATCATAAACATCTGTCGTTGGAATCCACCCATAAATCTCTGCATAAGTAGAAAAAAATAGATAACTATTCCAAAGAGGAATTAGAAGCTGGCGTAAGATTCCCTCTACCCCTTTTTCAGAAAAATTCATATCATCAGCTCTTACAACAGGACTATGTAAAAGAGATATACGAATCGCATCACTCCCATACTTATCGATCACTCGCTCTGGTTCAGGATAGTTTTTTAGCCGCTTAGACATCTTATGTCCATCTTCTGCAAGGACAATCCCGTTTACAATCACATTCTTAAAAGCAGGTTTATTAAATAAGGCAGTTGAAAGGACATTGAGTGTATAAAACCACCCCCGAGTTTGATCTAATCCTTCCGCAATAAAATCTGCTGGAAACTCTCTTTCCGTTTCCTCTTTATTTTCAAAAGGATAGTGATTTTGTGCATAAGGCATCGATCCTGATTCAAACCAGCAGTCAAAAACTCCTTCTACCCGAGTGAACACCTTCCCATTTTTTGTAATATGAAGATGGTCAATATAATGACGATGTAGATCATCTACTTTCTCACCAGAAAGCTCTTCTAACTCCGCTATACTAGAAATAATGACTATTTCCCCATCTTCAGATCTCCAAATAGGGATCGGCGTTCCCCAATAACGATTGCGACTAATTGCCCAATCACGCGCGTTCTCAAGCCACTTTCCAAATCGCCCATCTTTAATATGCGCCGGCACCCAATGGATTACTTGATTATTTGCAACCATTTGGTCTTTGATTTTTTCTACAGCAACAAACCACGTAGAAACCGCTCTATAAATAAGAGGCATATCTGTTCTCCAACAGAAAGGGTACCTATGTCGAATGGTCGCCTGCTTGAAAACTTTATGCTCCCCCTTAAGACGACGAATGATCTCTTTATCTGCCTCTTTTACAAAAATCCCCTCGTACTCAGGAACATCACTTGTAAAGCGGCAGTTCACATCAATAGGAGATACAATTTCTATACCTTGAGATTTACAAAGGTAAAAATCATCCTCACCAAAGGCTGGAGCCATGTGCACAACACCAGTTCCATCTGATGTACTAACAAATTCACCTACTAAGACTCGAAACGCATTTTTATGCTCAGAAAAGTATGGAAGAAGCGGCTCATATTCTGTTCCCTCTAATTCGCTCCCTTTATATTTTTTAACAGTCTCCACCTCGCCTTTTTTAAAATAGGCATCGAGTCGACTTTCAGCAAGAATATAGACTTCCTCACTTTCAATAACCCTCACTTCAACATAGTCAATATTTGCACCAACAGCTAAAGCAAGATTCGACGGCAAAGTCCATGGAGTGGTTGTCCATACTAAAAAATGAGCATCTTTTTTCTGAATTTTAAATTTTACAGTAAGGGATGGATCATCTACTTCTCGATAATTGAGATTTGCCTCAAAGTTTGAAATTGGTGTTCCAAGCTTTGGAGAGTAGTGCATCACCTTAAATCCTTCATATACGAGCCCCTTTTTCCAAATCTGGCCAAACACCCACCAAACGCTTTCCATAAACGTCTTGTCCATCGTCCTATATGTTCGGTCAAATTCCACCCAGCGACCCATTCTAAGAACAGTCTTTTTCCACTCCTCAGTGTATCTTAGGACAATACTTCTACACTCCTCATTAAAATTCGCAATACCGAACTCTTCAATAGCGATCGCTCCACTAATATTGTGGGATTTTTCAATTTCATTTTCAACAGGAAGTCCGTGACAGTCCCAGCCAAAACGCCTAGGAACACAAAACCCTTTCATTGTCTTATAACGAGCGACAACATCCTTAATCGTTCCAGCTAAAATGTGCCCATAATGAGGAAGACCGGTTGCAAATGGTGGTCCATCATAAAAGGTAAAATGTTCCCCATTTCGTCGACTGGCAATCGATTTTTTAAAAATATCCCCTTCCCGCCAAAACTCTAATATACGCTCTTCCCTGTGGGGAAACGTCGCCTTATCCCTCTTAAACATCGCTTAGACCAATATTTTCTCAACTTTAATCTCTCCATCATATCCAACTTTTCCCTTTATTCCTATCAAAAATCCCCCTATTTCCGTATACTTGCTACTGTGATACAATAAAACCGGGGGTGAATTGGTTTCGACTTGATGTAAAAAGTAGTTATTGCATGCAGAGGATATCGGTTGGCCTCTTAAAAAAACCGGTAAAAACGATCTGTAAACAGACGTGAAGAAGAAGCTCTATTTATTGCACCAGTAGTGGATGCAGAATTGGAGCTAATGGCTGCTTAAGACCTAACGGTCTTCGGTGCCCGATGGCCCTCTCCATGACCAAGGGGGGTGGACCCGTCGTTATATACTTGGTGTGAGGTGCTAGATACCGTTTCCAGACGGCGCTCTCGAGAAACAAGGAAGCAAGTAAGTCCCAAGTGACCCGTGCCTTCCAGCAAGACTTACTCATAAAGAAAGCACTAAGCATGTAGACATTTCTATGGACGCCATTGAGGACGAGAGTTCGAGTCTCTCCACCTCCAATTGGTTGGACACTCTTTGTAGTCCACCATCGTTTTAAACGGTTCTTGCACTGATACTGAGAGATTTACGTCTCTCAGTTGCAAGTTCTGAAACATCAAATTCAAAAGTTGTCGTTTTTCACTCACTTCAGAACTCTCAAAGATTTCTCTGGCTCTGGAAGCCAAGTTTAGGACTGTATTAGCCGTCATATAATAGTGCTCATCAGCGACCTCATGTCGCTTCATCTCCTCTAGGATTTCCAGTTGCCTAGACTTGTATGCTTTGACCTTCTCTAAATAAAGCTTTTCGTCAATCAATCCATCCAGTTTATCGTCATACATTTTCCCAATCCTCTGTTGGAGCTTGTCCTGCTCTTTCCTTAAAGATTGCATGCTCTCACGATGGAATGCCGATTCGGAAGAATGGATCTCTTTCAAATAATTTGTGATTTCATCTACCTGATCTGCATTTAAGGCGATCTTATCAAAATATTCCAACAGAGAAGCTATTAAAGGCTCTTCCCTCACATAAGTCCGTTTGCAAACCCCTTT
>JBIIKD010000068.1:0-7496 GCA_044233345.1 Chlamydiia bacterium | reverse complement strand
ACAGTGCATCGATTTATTCCAGATTTTATGCTCTAATCGCTGGCTGCAACAAGCAATCTACTTCGCTTACGCGCTTAGAGCAAATAGGTAGCCAATTGGGTTTAAAGAGGAAATAGATCTCGAAACTGATCTCTTAGTGAAGCGGGAACTACTTCATCGACTCCGTTTCTGTCATACATCAAAAAGTACATACAAGAAAACATAATCCCAAGAGCTGGGCTAAATATTGCTACAAAAAGCGCTATAAAACAAACAATCGCTCGCTTTAGTGAAAGCCAAGATTTAGCAAGCTGTTTCGTAAGAAAAGAAACCTGACCAAAAGTTAATGCACAAAGAACCATTTTTATACTAAAAGATAAAAAGTTCCAAATCCCCCAAATCAGATCTGCAATCAACAGAAGAAAAAAGAAAAAGCGAGCGGCAAGGGCGGAAAAAAACTCTCCCTTGGTTCGCTCAGAAGCCAAATAACTTTCATCAATACGGTTGGAGGTGAATGCATTTGGATCAATTTGAGGAGCGACGCGCTCAAATATTTTTTCAGCGCTCTCTTTCTCATAGTAATCAAAAATATTGTAAATGGCCATTTCACCTACCTAAATAGTTACCGTTTAAGCTTGTTCAACCCATTCAATGCAGCAATGCGGTACATTTCTGCGAATGTGGGAAAATTGAAAACTTGCTCTACAAAATAATCAATTTTTGCATTAAAAGAAATCGCAAGTTGCGCAATGTGGATCAATTCTGTAGCTTCCCTTCCAATTATATGAACGCCAAAGAGTTCCAAGCTACCTGGATCAAAAAGTATTTTACAAAGCCCAGACTCAGTTCCTGTGATAACACTCTTAGACACCTCATAAAAATAGGCTCTTCCGACTTCATATTCTACTTTTTCTTCTCTGAGCTGCTCTTCCGTTTTTCCGATACAAGAAATTTCAGGAATTGTATAGATTCCAAGAGGAAATATTTGATCAAACCTATTAATAGGGAATCCGCACGCATTAAGAGCTGCCAACCTCCCCTGTTCATAGCTAGTAGAAGAAAGGCTAGGCCCCCCAATCACATCCCCTGCTGCAAAAATATGAGTGACTTCAGTTTGGTAGTGCTCATTTACTGCTATATATCCATTTGGATTTATCGCAAGACCTGCTTTTTCTAGACCCAGACTTTCAACATTTGCAATTCTTCCAGCAGCTATAAGAGCTGTGCTAGCTCGGACTTCAGTTCCATCTGTAAATTGTACCCCTACGTCATCTTTAGTTTCTTCGATTCTTTCATATTCCTTGTTCCCCATAAATCGAAGGTTATTTTCTTCAAGCGAGATCTGTAGATGTGATCCTATTTCCCGGTCCAAAAAAGAAAGCATCCGTGGTCTTTTATCTACAATTGTCACTTTTGATCCAAGAATGGAAAACATGCTTGCATATTCTGTACCAATGATTCCTCCTCCCACTACAATAATCGATTCAGGAATCACATCGAGAGCTAAAAGATCTGTCGAATTAAAAATTCTCTTTCCTTTCCCTTTAACTTTCTCAGGCATACGTGGCTTAGATCCTGAAGTCAAAAGAAACTTCTTTCCTCGAATGCGCTCTGTTACCTTACCATCGTTATATATTTCTAGCGTATACGGATCAATAAACTTTCCAAAACCACGAATCATGACAATTTTATTCTTCTTAAGCTGCTGGATAACCGTCTCTTTTAAATGCTCTTTTACCCAACTCACACGATGGTTTAAATCCCCAATCGAAATCTCTTTAAGATCGGGCATCTTTTGTTCATTTGCATAAAAACTTTTCGTTAAAAAGTTGGTAAGATCGAGTATTGCCTCCCTTAACGCCTTACTTGGAATCGTTCCTGTCCAAAGAGAAGAGCCCCCCATTTCAAAGCTTTCCATAACTGCTACACGAAATCCCGACTTACTTGCCTGAACAGCTCCCTTTTGCCCCGCCGGCCCAGAACCAATCACAACAAAATCGAATTCTTTTTTTTCCATATAAGGTTTTTTATTACCCCAGTTCGAACCTTTTTAGCAAACCTAATCTGTTTTTTTTCCTGATAAAGATAAAGGGGCCAGTCCTGAGATTCACGCATTTTATAGTGCTTTAAATTTACTTTGATAATTTGGCTAGAAGATCGGTTCAGATTTTTATCAGCTGATAAGCGATGCAGAATCAGGTCTCTATTTCTAACAGAGCCGATCCAGGCAGATATTAAAAATATGGATGATGAAGTGAGTTTAAAAAACTAAGCTTCCTAATCTGCTTTTTTAAGGGAAAAAAGTTCAAGAACGTGAGTGGCTTTGAAGAAATAGCTAAAGAGCAAAAAAAGTGATCCATAGGCGCTAAGAAGAATAATAAATTGCTGTATTTGAAAAAGGGAAGGTCTTGCAAAAATTACATTCATATTGCCACAAAGAAGTGCAGCGGTTGGCTCATGCATAACAAAATGACTAAAGATAGTGACAATCACTCCTGCTAACAAAGCTGCAGCAGAGACCCTAAGAAACGAATCTATCAGCGCCTTAAAAACCTTTACATGAAGCCTCTTTAAAAGAAATTGCATATTTACAAAAGCTGTAATGCTTGTGCTAACAGCGATACTCACTGCTCCCCATTGCATTACAAAGACCATAAACACATTTAAAGCTAAATTCAATACAACAGAAATAAGCGATGCAAGCGTTGGCGTCCAAAAGTCCCGTCTTGCATAAAATGCAGGTGCCATGATTAATACAAATGCTGCAGGAACTAACCCAAACCCATATCCCCAAAGACAAAGTGTTGTATGAATAGTAGATATATTAGAAAAGACCCCTCGGCCATATAGCATATTTACAGAAGCTCCACCTAAAACAAAAATAGCAACTGTGCCTGGCAGGAGTAAACTAAATGTGCGGATAAATCCAAAGGTAAGAAGCGAACGAAATAGCCCATAATCATCATTTTTAATGGCTCTTGTAAGAGGCGGCATTAAAGCTGATGAAATAGCGATCCCAAAGAGCGCTAAGGGAAGTTGTTGTAATCGATGTGCATAACTTAAATAAGCAGGCCCTTCAAGTGAAGCAAACCGTGCAACAAGAACATCGACAGCGCTATTGATTTGGACGGCTGCTACGCCTATTACACCAAGCATTAAAGGCCCTACAATATCTTTTAATTCCTGCGTAAAAAGATGTGTATTTAGCACCTCTTTCCAGGACATAAAACTTCTCATATATCGAACAGTTTCAGGAACTGTTACAATCCACTGCAAAAAGAATGCCAAAACAACTGATGCAGAAACCCCCATCATTGCAGTATAGGGAGACTGATTTCGTAATAACCAAACAGCTGCAATCCAAACTATATTAAACGCAACAGGAGCTACACCAGGGAGAAAAAATTTCCTTTCACATTGTAAAAGGGCCATTGAAAGTCCAAAAAGGCAGATAAAAAAAAGCCCAGGGACCATAACCATTGTCATGTAAATAATTTGCTTTACAGATTGAGATAGATCAAAGAGAAGGAGTGAACCAATTAAGGCAGTTTCAAGAAGACATACGATAATGAATAGTATTGCTGAAAGGGAGCCAAAAAGATCGCGAAAAAATTCTGCTCCTCGTAGACCATTTTCCTTTCTTCTTGCTTCAAAAAACGGGATAAAACCATTAAGAAGGGCCCCCTCTCCAAAGAGCCTTCTACAAAGATTAGCCAAACGAAATGCGATCAAAAAACCAGCTACGGCAGGAGATGTCCCAAATAAGTACGCCATTGAAAGATCACGTACCATCCCGGTAAATCGACTAATAAACGTTCCCGTTAAAAAATGAGTCGCCGATTTAGCCACACTCCTAGAAGAATCTAACTCTTGCATAGTCGAATCATAGTAAATAAATAATTATTTCAACAGATAAAACCAATTTTTAACGATAGCTCGTAAAAGTTGCTTGCGTGTTTTGAAAATGTTTGCTATTCTTCTCCGAAAAAACGAGGCTTTTGGTCATGGCACGGAAATGCGAAGTAACAAACAAGCGATTTGGTAAAGGAAGAAGTTACTGCTATCGCGGGATTGCAAAAAAGAACAAAGGTATCGGACTCAATATTACAGGATCCAGCAAGCGTCAACATAGACCAAATCTGTTTAATCAGCGTTTCTGGTCTTCTGAAGAAGAGCGTTTTGTGAGACTAAAAGTCTCTGCTCATGGAATGCGGATCATTGATAAAGTGGGTATCGATGTGGTTCTCCGCCGTATGGCAAAAAGGGATTTGGCGCTCCAAGCGTAAGATTTTTCTTTTAATCCTTTTTCCTATTTGGACGCTTTGTCTTATATTTCATGTAGACAAAGCAACAAAAATTCGGTGGCCCAATAATAGTAATGAGATTCTCTTTTGCTCGTCAGATTGCATGGAGGATCTCTCTTTTTTTTTAGGCTCTTCCATTAAAGAAGCAAAAAACTCTCTTTTTGCGTCTAGTTTTGGAATTGACGACCCCCTTATCATTCGCTTAATCGAAAATCAAGCCTCTTTAGGCAAAAAAGTAGAAGTTGCATTTGATGCAAATCAAATTCACTCCCTAAATCAAATTACCGGAATTACACTTACCCCCTTTCAAGAAAAAAGCCGTCTTATGCATAGAAAGGTGATCGCTCTTGATGAAGACCTTCTTTTATTTGGCTCAACTAATCTCACCACTTCATCACTAAAACTGCACCGGAACCAATGTGTTGCTATCCGCTCTAAAGAATTGTATGAATCTCTTAAAAAAGAGCAAAGGCTTGATCACCCAAAGTTTTCTTTTTACCCCATCCCTAAAGAGGGGAAATCTGCTTTTAAGCGTCTTTTAAAGGCAATCCATGGGGCAAAAAAAGAGATTTTAATTGCCATGTACACCTTCACAGAAGAAGAAATACTAGACGCTCTAATTGCAGCTTCGAATCGAGGTGTGAATGTCCGACTCTACATCGATCGAGGAATGGCGCGCGGCGTTTGCAAAAAATTGATCAAACGTTGTTTAAAAACGAAAATTCATACTGCAGAAAGTCGCGGCGATGGCTATCTTCACTACAAATGCGCTTTAATTGATGAATCTTACGTATTTGGATCTACAAATTGGACCAAATCAGGATTTTTCAAAAATCTTGAATACCTTTTATTTATTAACGAACTAGATAAACAAGAACTCTCTTACCTAAAAAAGTTCTTTCACCAACTGAAAATCACCTGCAAAGAATTAAAGAAACCTGCTATAGATAAATAATGGACTCTCTTATATTCAGCACAGCTTTTTCCCTATTTATCTTGATGGATCCTATTGGAAACATCCCTATCTATTTAAGTATCCTAAAAAAACTAAACCTAAAAAGAAGATTATGGATTGTTGCTAGAGAAATGCTCATAGCCCTTGCAATCATTATTCTTTTTTCTTTATTCGGAAGAGGTTTTTTAGATTTTTTAGAAATTTCTAATGAATGTATTTATTTAGCAGGGGGGATCATTCTTTTTATTATGGGCCTTAAAATGATCTTTCCTGAAAATGGCTCCCTAGCTAGCTCTTTTAGTGTTGATGGAGAGCCTCTAATTTTCCCTTTGGCCATCCCTTTGGTTGCTGGCCCTGCAGTCCTTGCAGCTGTCATGATTTATTCAAGTCAGCTGGATTCTTTTTTCCCCTTACTTACAGCTATTTTATTTGCTTGGGTTCCATCTGTTGGGATTCTTCTTTCCGCGACATATCTACAAAAGTGGCTTGGAGAGAAAGGAATTCTTGCCATTGAGAGGCTTATGGGGTTAATATTGATCCTCATCGCAATTAATATGTTTTTGCAGGGGATATCATTATTTCAGATAGGGAGAAAAATATTAAGTTGATCCTTTCCTACGAAGGGACCTCTTATCTTGGCTGGCAAAAAACAAAAGAAGGGCCAAGCATTGAAGGAGCTTTAGAGAAAGCTCTATGCACCCTACTTTCCTATACCCCCAAACTTTTTGCCGCTTCAAGAACAGATTCTGGGGTACACGCAACAAATCAAGTAGTAAATTTTTTTGTAAAAGAAGTCCCCAATCGATTTATTTATTCAATCAACTGCCTTCTCCCTAAATCCATTAGAGCTATTCATTTAGAAGAAGCGCCCAAAGATTTTAATGCAACCTTTGATTCTATAAAAAAACAATACCTCTATCAAATCTGCACATCTCTCATCCAATCCCCTTTTAAGCGTCTCACTTCCTGGCACTATCCACACCCCCTTGATCTTGAAGCAATGCGTCTTGCAAGCATTCACCTGATCGGCGAACACGACTTTTCTTCTTTTGCCAACAGTGGCGCACATGAAGATAAAATTCGTTATATCGAATCAATAGAAATCTCTAATGATTTTTTTCTCATTACAGGAAAGAGCTTTCTCTATAAAATGGTTCGCAATATTGTGGGAACACTTGTGTATGTTGGAGCAAATAAATTCAACCCAACTTTTATGAAAGAACTTCTTCATAGCCGTAACCGCTCTCTTGGAGGCCCCTCAGCTCCAGCCCACGGATTAACTTTAAATAGAGTATTTTATGATAAATCGGAATGATCCTTGTTGGTGTGGAAGTGAACAAAAGTGGAAAAAATGTCATTATCCATTAAAAGCTCCTTCAACGTCAAAAGAAGCATTACGATCTCAATACAAAAAACAATATGGGATTATTCTTAAAACAGAGGCTCAAATTGAAGGGATTCGAAAAGCCTGTAAACTCACAGCTCTAATGCTAAGAGAAGTATGCGCCCTTGCAAAAGAAGGGGTAACAACACTTGCTCTTGATCAATTTATTCGCAATCGATGTGAAGAAGAGAATGTAATTCCCGCTTGCCTTCATTATGGAGACCCCCCCTTTCCTGGCGCAATTTGCACTTCATTAAATGAAGTAATCTGTCATGGAATTCCAAATCACACCCCTTTAAAAAAGGGCGATATTATGAATATCGATATTTCTCTTATTGTAGATGGATATTATGGCGATTGTAGCGCTATGGTGTGTATAGGGGAAATTAATGATGATAAAAAACGCGCTGTAGATGCAAGCTTGGAAGCCCTCACACAATCGATAGCTATTCTTAAACCGGGCGTTTTTATCTATGAAATTGGCGATATAATTGAAAAAGTAGCAAAAAAATATGGCTGCTCTGTTGTTAACCAGTTTGTCGCACATGGGGTCGGCATTGAGTTTCATGAGGCTCCTCAAATTCCTCACCACTACAATAGGCTAGCAATTCCTCTTGTTCCTGGAATGACTTTTACTATTGAACCTATGATCAATGCAGGTGTTCGAGAAGGATGGATTGATCCAAAAGATGGCTGGACAGCAAGAACAATTGACAATAAACCAAGCGCCCAATGGGAACACACCCTTCTTATCACAGAAGATGGCCACGAAATCCTAACCGTATAGATCTTTTAAACTCAATCATACTATTTTAAACCCAATTGGCTACCTATTCGCTCTAAGCGCGTGAGCGAAACAAGCAAGATACAAGCT
>JBIIKD010000067.1:0-7554 GCA_044233345.1 Chlamydiia bacterium | reverse complement strand
TTTAATGTAAAATCTGTGTATACTCAATTGTTTTTCTTTAGGTTGTGTTGTGAAATAGATACTTCACGCCCTTTTAGGCTGCCGTATAGTTGAAGGGGATTCCCGTCGCTATCGCAAAGCTGGAATCGATTCATGTAATTACGAAATCGGTTTCTTAAGTATTCTTCTCTAACTCTCGGATTTAGATTCATAAGCTCTTCATCTTTTACCTCTGTAATCACTCGTGTTACATATAGGTCTTCGCAAATTTTTGGATTAATAAATTGGATGCTCCAATCTAAATCGTCTTCAATCGACGTGCTAGAGAGAATAAACACAATACTGATCATATCTTTTACAATGTCTAGAAATAGCTCGCTTACTCCTTTTGTATAGATCTCAGTATTGAGAATTTTCACCCCTTTTACAGAAGAAATAGTCTCAGATGTTCCAATTGAAATGGAAGAGGGGGAAGTAGAGGGAAGATGCCCGGGAGAAAAAAATAAACTTACAGGGATAGAGCATTTGAGGGGAATAATCGTAGATCGAATAAAATCAATTCGAAGAAGATTTGCGTCAGGATCATCAATTTGAATAGGAATATCAGACAAGCTAGGAAGATTGACCATTTTCCAATTATCTGGAATAAAAAAACTGGTCACGTTTTTGTTTTTATCTAATCCTTCTCGATCTAAATCACTTCTTGAAATATCGCTTAAATTATAGGTGAGTTTGAGGCCTTGGCTTTTGAGTTTTTTAATCGTTTCCTCAGGACCACTAACAGTTAAATTTAAGTGGTAAGGCCAAATATCTATGTATTGATATCCTTTAGGCGCTTCTCCAATCGGCTTTGTGATATAAATGGGGATTTTTTCTTGCGCTAAGGGAACTAAATCAATAACGAGATTTTTTGATGCTATTCGACTAATATGACGATGGATGCTAATTTTTGGATTTAAGGAAACTAGATTTTTTTTATCTAAAGAGATGATCCCTTCATTTGCAAAATGACTTACATCAAGAATGACTTCTATGTCAGAATTATTTAGTTCTTCAATGTATGCTTTTTTCCCAGTTACATTGATGTCGATCCGTTTATTTAAAAGACCAGATGTTTGTAGGCCGTGAATGGTCTTGCCTTGAGGAAGATTAATGACGCGAATACCCACAGCATTAATAGACTTACTCGAAGTAAGTGATTGATCAACGACAAACCAAATGATTAAAGCTAATGCAAAAGAGATAACCTTTCTAAGCCAATTGTCTAATAAAAATTTTCTGATCAAGGAAATCATCTTTTTATCCAGTCGAGAATATCTTTCCCGCTCCTAAAATTAGGTTTCTGTTCTTGTTCTTTGCAGAAAAGACTTCTAATGACCCCTTTGAATCGATCTAATTTAATACCTCTTGTGATAATTCCATCCCGAGCTAAAGAAACTTTTCCGGTTTCTTCAGAAATTACAATAACGATAGCATCAGAGGCGAGTGAAAGGCCGATTGCAGCTCTATGTCGTGTTCCAAGAGATTTTTGTACTTGAGGAGTATCTGCAAGAGGTAAAATCACTGACGCCGCAAGAATTTTTTTCTCTCGTATAATCACAGCGCCATCATGTAAAGGTGCATAGCGGGAAAAAATAGACTCAAGTAATTCTGAAGAAAAATCGGCGCTTAGGTAGACAGCTTTTCGAGCGTATTCCTCTAAGGAATCATCTTTTTCAAGTACAATTAAAGCACCAATTTGTTTTTCGGCCATTCGATAAGCAGAGTTTGAAAGTTGTTCTAAAAATTTATCAAATTCTGTGATTTCTCTATACTTGCGTCCTTTCAGGCTTAATTTAGAAAGAGCTACGCGTAGTTCTGGCTGAAAGATTACAATAATGGCAATCACCGCTACGTTTACGACAAGGAGCATTAATTTATTAAGAACTGGAAATGGAAGCCAAGAAGAAATAGCAAATATTAGCAAAAATACGACAATCCCAAGCATCAAATCCATCGATCTGGTGTTCCAAAAAAAAGACAAAAGGTAGTTGATCATGATCGTGATGATCAAAATTTCTATAAAAGGAGTGATCATTTGGAAAATGTGCATAAATTTTATCTTTCCCCACCTTTTTTTAGTTTAAGCGATGTGTTAAATTATATACACAAACAAGTTGAAGAATTGGAATTTTTTACAGTTGGCGCTTTAGTTTTTTAGTCAGTAGACGATTAGGACCTAGGCTCGTATTTACAATACAGAATGATTCAAGATTGATGCGAAAAAAATCAGTTAAGCGAATTGAAGGCCGGGGGAGCAGGCGTCTCGTTGGTTAAGTATCGTGTAATTGAGGTGGTTCCCAGCATGAAGTCCGTCACGACGGGTGATTTTCCCTTGGTCTCCCATACAAATGCCAATGAAAGGTACATTTGCTTTGCGCATTTTTTGAATAAAGCGGAGCATCAAAAAAGCATCTGTGAGTGAATTTGCCGTAGTACAAATTTTATAGGCAAACGAGTAGTCATTAGCCATTTTTTCATAAATTGCATCGAGATCTTTTGGGGTCCGTTCAAAGTTGTGGTAGGAACAGATAATTTTTGTTTGCGGAAATTTTTGAGCTAATTCTCTTGTAAATGTTTCATCTGTATTACATTCGATATCAAAGTAATCAGGTTCTAAGGCGATGAGCGATTCGATATACTGAAGGCGTCTTGATTCCCCTCCAGTGAAGTTCCCTCCATTTTGGCGAGATCGAAGGGTAAAAATAGTTTTGCCATTACAAGCTGCAACTAATTCTTTGGCGCTATCTAGGTCAAATTGACGAAAAAGATCAAATCGAAATTCGACTCCATCTTTTTTGTTATTTGCTAAAAGAGTGCGACCTTTTGCAATTTCCATGGTTGGACCTGTAATTACAGCTATTTGCATTGTGAAGAACTCCACCCTATAAGAAGCGGGAAGTGTACCCTATTTTGAAAATAAAGTATACTTAAAAGCCGATCTAAAAATGGGTGTGTATGGAGAGGTTTTTTGAGAAGCTTTATGCCGAAGTAAAAAAAGTGCCGGGCTCTCTTGTATTGATTATGGATGAAAATTTGTCTCGATTTTATGGAAAGATCTGGGCAGGTTTTATAGAGAGGGCAGGATTTCCTATTGGAGTTATTGTTCTTCCAGCTGGAGAAAAAATAAAATGTCGCAAAGTCAAAGAAAAATTAGAGGATGAACTTTTCAGAAGAGGGGTCGGAAGAGACGGGTGTTTGATTGCTTTTGGAGGGGGAGTAATTACAGATTTAGTGGGTTTTGTAGCTGCAACATATAAAAGAGGTATTGAATATATTTCTATTCCTACAAGCGTCATGGGAATGGTGGATGCGGCGATCGGAGGAAAGACGGGAATTAATACATCATTTGGAAAAAACACGATTGGTGCATTTTATCCGCCAAAAAAAATTTTTTTAGAAAGAGTTTTTTTAGAGACTCTTCCAAGAAAGGAATGGAAGAATGGGTTTTCTGAAGTGGTGAAGTATGGACTTATTTGGGATAAAGAAGTTTTTTGGAATTTTCAAAATCCAGAAATGATTCTGCGATCAGCAGCTATTAAAGAGGAAATTGTTTCAAAAGATTTTCGAGAAGAAGGAATAAGGCGTATTTTAAATTTCGGCCATACTATTGCCCATGCTATTGAGCTAATAAGTAAATATAGGATATCTCATGGATCGGCTGTTTGGTTTGGTCTTCTTGTAGAGTCTACAATAAGTACTTATTTGGGATATTTAAAGAAAGAAAAATTAGATGAAATTTTTAATTTATTGCAAAATAGTGAGTTATCGCAAAAAATTCCTTTGAATTGTAAAGAAAAAAACTTGTATGAAGTGATGAAAAATGATAAAAAGGAAAAAAATTCTTTACCGCGTTTTGTTCTTATCGATAAAATTGGTCGGTGTCCTCCATTTAATGGAGAGTATTGTACGACTGTAGAGAGAGAAATAGTGGAAGAAGCCATTCAATCAGTTGTACGAGAACTATGAAATATAAAATAAAGCCAAGTAAAATTGTGGGGGAGCTTGCGGCGCCTCCTTCTAAATCACATACCTTAAGAGCGCTTCTTTTTGGATTAATGGGAAAGGGGCGATCTACGATTGAAAATTATCTGATTTCCCCAGATACCACAGCAATGGTAGAAGCGATTAAAAAGTTTGGGGCCGAGGTGCAATTTATCGGTGATCGTATAGAGGTTATCGGGGTTGATACTAAATTGCAGCGCCCTTCTGATGTCATTCAATCTGGAAATTCAGGATTGGTTTTACGACTGATTTCAGGGCTTTCTGCATTACTTGATTGTTACGTTGTGATTACGGGAGATGAATCGATTCGCAGTCGCAGGCCCATTAAGCCGTTACTTGATACGTTTACTTCACAAAATGTATTCGCGGAATCATCTAGATTAAATGGGTATGCGCCAGTCATTATTAAAGGGCCAATGAAACCAGGTGTAATGGCAATAGAAGGATCAGATTCACAACCAGTTTCTGCGCTTTTGATTGCTACTTCTTTTATGAAGGGGCCTTCAGAAATTTATGTAATGAATCCAGGAGAAAAACCGTGGGTAGATGTGACGCTAGATTGGCTTAAAATGATTGGTTCTGAAGTGATTAACTGTGATTATCGACACTATAAAATAAAAGGAAAAACTTCTTACCCTGGATTTTCTGTATCCATTCCTGGAGATTTTAGCTCAGCAGCATATTCAATTGGAGCGAGTATTGTTACGAAAGGAAAGATGCGAGTGGATGGTTTGAGTATGACAGATTCTCAATCAGATAAAAATTTTATTGATGTTTTAAAAAAAATGGGGGCGCGCATAAAATGGATTCCAGAAGAATATGCGATAGAAGTGGATGGAAAAGGGCAAATTGCAGGGAAAGAAATTGATATAAACTGCTGTATTGATATGACGCCACTTCTTGCGGTGATCGGATGTTTTGCAAACACTCCTACTGTAATCCACGGGGGGGAAATTGCGCGGTTTAAAGAGTCTGATCGAATAGCTTCCATTACAAAAGAACTTCGAAAAATGGGAGCAAATATAGAAGAGAAAGAAGATGGAATGGTTATTTATCCTTCTAAGCTAAAGGGGGCAAAGTTAGAGTCTCATGGAGATCATAGAATAGCTCTTTCTCTTATTGTTGCTGCATTTGGCGCAGAGGGAGATAGTGAAATTGAAGGTGTTGAGTGTATAGCAAAAACATACCCTACATTTTTATGTGATTTTTGTCTTATGGGGGGAAGAATTGAATGAGTGTTGTCATTGTTGGTATGAAGGGGGTAGGCAAAACAACTGCAGGATTTCAATTAAGTCAAAAACTTGGTTTTCCATTTATTGATTCCGATAGAGAAATAGAATTGCTTTACAACAGTTCTTGTCGTGAAATTTGGCTGAAAAATGGTGAAGATCAGTTTAGGAAAATAGAAGAAAAAGTGGTGTTAAATCTCAAACCCATAAAAAAAAGTGTGATTGTTTTGGGTGGTGGAGCCATTGAATCCTCTAAGGTCAGAAAATATATAGGGACCCTTGGAATTGTTGTTTGTCTTTATATGGATAAAAAGCAACTCCGCGATCGTTGGGAGAAAAAGGTTCCTTTTTATCATCGATTTGAAGAAATTTATCAAAGAAGAATTAAGCATATTAGTTCGTTTTCCGTGGTCTGGGTGGATGCAACATCCAAGCATTTGGTCGAAATTTTAGAAGGAATTATTTGTGGGAAGTAATGCTTTTGGAAATATTTTAAAAATTACTACCTTTGGAGAGTCTCATGGCCCATATGTTGGGGTAGTAATTGATGGATTCCCATCTGGCCTTTCTATATCCAAAGAAGAGATCCAAGAGGATTTGGATAGACGAAAACCTGGAGTAATTCCTCGAACTTCAAAAAGAAAAGAACCAGATGAAGTAGAAATTGTTTCTGGTGTTTTTGAGGGGGTTACAACAGGGGCGCCTATTTGTTTGCTTATCAAAAATCAGGATGTAGACTCAAGTAAATATGAGTCAATCAAAGATGTATTTAGACCAGGGCATGCAAATTTTACCTATTTAGAAAAATATGGTGTATTTGATTATCGAGGAGGTGGTAGAGCTTCTGCTCGTGAAACAGTTGGCCGAGTAGCCGCTGGCTCGATTGCAAAAAAATGGATTTATCCGATTCAAATTAAAGCATTTGTTGATGAAGTAGGAGGGGAAAAAGATAAAGAGTTAATTGATTCTAAACTGAAGGCTGCAGAGTTAGAAGGAGATTCTCTCGGGGGGGTCGTCGTTTGCACTATTTTGAATGTTCCACCTGGACTTGGGGATCCTGTATATGAAAAATTAGAAGCAAGGCTTGGTTTTGCTATCCTGTCGATACCTGCAACAAAAGGGATTGAGTTTGGATCAGGTTTTGAAGGGGCTAAAATGAAGGGAAGTGAGCATAATGATCCATTTTTTCTAACGGAAAAAGAGGAAATTACTATGCAAACTAATTTTCATGGGGGAATACTTGGGGGGATTAGCACAGGACTTCCTATCGTTTTTCGAGTTGCTTTTAAACCCACATCGAGTATTCGTGTTGCTCAAAACTCAGTAAATAGGGAGAAGAAAGAAGAGGTATTTCAACTTCCAGAGGGCTCTAGACATGATCCATGTGTCGCTCTTAGGGCTCCTCCAATCATAGAAGCAATGGCAGCACTTGTGATTGCTGATGCCCTTTTAATGAATCGTTGTTCAAAAATCTCTTAATCGTTAGGATGTGTACAATTCTTATTTTAAGATGGAAAATCCATGGATGCTCTTTTTCTTTCCAGACTGCAGTTTGGCTTTAATATTTCTTTTCATTACTTATTTCCTCCAATGACAATCGGTTTGAGTTGGTTTCTTGTGATTATAGAAGGGATTTATTTAAAGACGAAGAATGAAAAATATAGAGAGTGGTTACAATTTTGGACGAGGATCTTTGCTCTTTTCTTTGCAATGGGCGTTGCTAGCGGTTTTGTCCAGGTATTTGCATTTGGAAATAACTGGTCGACCTTTTCCAAATTTGTAGGAGATGTGTTTGGTACATTACTTGCAGCTGAGGGGGTCTTTGCTTTCTTTTTAGAGGCTGGGTTTTTAGGGATAATGCTTTTTGGTTGGGACCGAGTTAAGCCGAGAACTCATTATCTATCAACAATTTTAGTTTCTTTAGGAGCTACGTTTAGCGCAACTTGGATTGTAATGGCTAATTCTTGGATGCAAACACCAGCTGGATTTAAAGTAATTGGAGAAGGAATTTATAAAAGAGCGGTAATCACAGATTTGTGGTCTGTTTATTTTAATCCCTCTTTTATGACGAGAATAGGACACGTGCTTCTTGGATGTGGAATTCTTGGAGCTTTTCTTTTATTTAGTATCTCTGCTTATTACATGGTGCGTAGACAGCATGAAGAATTTGCAAAATTCAACATAAAAATATCTCTTATTTTTGGTTTGATGATGCTTGTTCTTCAATTATGGTCTGCAGATAGCAGTGCAAAAATAGTATCTAAATATCAACCAGTGAAATTTGCTGCGATGGAGGCTGTGT
>JBIIKD010000091.1:0-6174 GCA_044233345.1 Chlamydiia bacterium | reverse complement strand
CCTGATGTGATGAATATTCTTCTTCAAATTTTAGAGGAAGGCCGCCTTACTGATGCCTTTGGAAGAAAAGTCGATTTCCGTAACTCGATCATTGTGATGACCTCTAATTTAGGGTCTGATCTTATCCGTCTTTCCACTGAGGTAGGATTTAGCGTAGACTCTACAAAAATCGACTACGATACGATGAAGGATAAAATTGACAAGGCAATTAAAAAACACTTTAAGCCAGAGTTTATTAACAGACTTGATGGTGTTGTAATTTTCCGTGCTTTTGACAAACCTCATCTCATTAAAGTAATAGAACTAGAGATAGCGAAACTTCAAAAACGGCTAGATCGAAAAGCAATTACTTTGGATGTTACTCCTGAGGCCAAAGAATACTTAGTCAATAAAGGGTATGAACCTGCAATGGGTGCTCGTCCTCTAAGACGAGTCGTAGAACAACTACTAGAAGATCCACTAGCTGAAAAGTTGTTAAAAAACCCCTCCCTTCATGCTACATTTCGAGTAACTGTTAAAGAAGAAAAAATCGACCTTGAAATCGTCGAAGAAATAAAAAATGATGAGAAATTAGCAACTATTCCCCTGTCTTAGCGAATAGTTAACGATTGATCTATTCTTATGTAAAGAGCTCCATCTGTTTTATACAAAAAAACAAATGGAGCTGTTTACTTTCAATAGAGTTGCTCGCGAAATAGAAGATTTTCTTGTATGCGGGTTCCTATATGCAATAAAAATTGGAATATAGAAAATCAACTGGCCACCTTATCTGCCGATCTTTCAAATTTTTATTTGGATCGCAGGCAATAAAAGTTAAGAAAGGAAGCGTTTGTCTAAAATTTCTTATTTCGCGAGCATCTCTCGCGAGCAACTTCACTCTTCTTCACAGGCGCTTTAGACGAAAGGATCATCTATACACAGAGTGATTCAAAATTTGGAGAGCGTTGGGATTGAATGTTTGCCTCCCAATTTTTAATGTAGTCTAAAAGAGCATGCTTGCTTGGTTTTGTTTGCAAAAACTCAAGCGCTTCTTTAGAGCTACTTAAATGAGCTACCTTGGCTAGTAGATTTAAATGCCTCTTATCATCGCAAGCAAATAGAAAAAAAAGAGTATGAACAGGAGCTCCATCTAATGCGCCCCAATCCATAGGAGATGTTGGATAAACAACAATAACTGCATCAAAAAGCCCTCTTAATAAAAATTCTCTTGCATGAGGAATCGCTATGCCATTATTTAGCGCTGTAGGCATAAGCTGCTCTCTTTCTAAAAGAAGGTCTGTTACGATTTCTGGATCTAAACTAAGCGTTTCAGAACTTCTATCCATTGCCTCTCGAATAATTTCTTCTTTACTTGTAGCTAATAGATCAGATAAAACGTCCCCCTTATGAATGGCTCTATAAAGACCAAATTGTTGCCAAGGGCCGTAATTGCCTTCATTTTCTCCAAATGGAAGAGTATCTTTTTCTAAAGAGAGGGTTCTCATCATCCAATTTTCGATTTCGGTTCGATTGAATCGTTGTTCACCTTTAATGGTATAATTAGGGATTTTTCCAGCGGCGATCAATGCATCAATCGTATGAATGCTCACTGTAAGCAATTCAGCAACATCTTTTTTTCGTAGATCCATGGTTCCCCCTCAATGTTTAATAAATGCGAGGTTAGCATGTCTCAAAGATTTTTACCACATCTTCTATGCTACGAGCATTCACTAATTGATCTCTTCTTTCCTCATCTTTCAGAAATTGGGTAATTTGAGAAAGATTCCTTAAATATTCTTTATGCATTCCATCTGGACCACCAATGAGAACAATCAAGCGCACATTTAATCCATCTATAGATCCCCAAGGAATCCCCTTGCCTGATATGATCCCAATCCCCAAAAAAAATTCTTCGATTCCATTCATTTTTGCATGAGGAAGAGCAATTCCCATCCCAATTCCGGTAGAAACCACTTTCTCTCTTTGTAATAGCGACTGATAAAAACCCTCTGGACAGGTAAGCTTCTCTTCTTCTACCAATTGATTCACCAAAAAAGAAAGCGCACTGCACTGATCTTCACTATCATCAATAAAACAAATCACCCCTCTTTTAAGAAGCTCTTCAAATTTATTTAAGACCTGTATGACCAAATCCCCCCTCTCCTCTAGCACTAAGTGATAATTCCTCGGCTATTTCAAAATCCCCATGAACCACTGCAGCCAAAACGATTTGCGCAATACGCATTCCAGGCTCAATGACAAATTCCTCTTCCCCATGATTGATCAATAAAACTTTTAATTCCCCTCGATAATCAGAATCAATAGTCCCCGGAGAATTTAGCACTGTAATGCCATTTTTGAATGCTAAGCCACTTCTAGGCCTTACTTGTATTTCTAATCCTTTGGGAATTTCAAAAAAAATCCCCGTTGGAACAAGGACCCTTTTCCCTGGATAGATAATTATATTTTCTTGAATATGCGCTCGAACATCTGCGCCTGCGGCACCTTCCGACCCATACAAAGGGGCAAACGCTCCATCGTTTAACCGAAGGAGAACCTTTTTTTTCTCTTCCATACGCATTCCTGGTTAGTTTTATCTACCGACTGCTGCTGCAAAAAATCGCTTAAGGCGCGCCGCAACATCTACATCCTCAAAACTCTTTTGAGAGAGTGATTGTACAGATTCCAAATTATTGTTCATTAAAAAATTGATGAAAAAAGCGATTTTTTTCTTAAGGTGAGATCGTGATACGATACAATCTACCATCCCTTTTTCTTTTAAAAATTCAGAGCGTTGCGCTCCTTCTGGAAGTTTCTGACGAATCGTCTGCTCAACGATTCTAGGACCTGCAAACCCAATCAAAGCACCAGGTTCTGCAATAATAATATCCCCAAGAGAGGCAAATGAAGCTGTAACACCACCTGTTGTTGGATTAGTAAGAACTGAAATATAAGGAATACCCGCTTCATGTAACTTTCCAAGAGCTCCTGATGTTTTTGCCATTTGCATCAAAGAAAAAATCGACTCTTGCATTCTAGCACCACCTGAAGAAGACACAACTACGAGAGGGTGATTTTTTTTTAAAGCCTCTTCAATCAATAGAGTCAGCCTTTCCCCTACCACCGATCCCATCGAACCGCCCATAAAATTAAAATCAAGTATTGCAAGGTAGGCTGGAAAACCTTCGATAAGACATGAACCAACACAGATAGCATCATCACGCCCTGATTTTTCTTGGGCTTTTTGCAATCTATCAATATATTTTTCTGAATCAACGAATGTTAAGGGATCTGAAGGTTTAATATGGGTAAACATTTCTTGAAATGTTTCTGAATCAGTTAAAAGTGCAATACGCTGCTGCAGCGTCATCCTATAATGATATTCACACTTAGGACAACAATTACAGGCATCGACAAGTTCATTAGCATGAATAGTTTCTCCACATCCAGAGCACTTAATCCAACCGCTAAATCCGTCTTTTTTGGATACCTGTACTTTGATTTTTGGTCCCAAGCGAGAAAAAAGCCCCAAGAATCCCATAGAAAGTGCCCTCCCTTAACTGTTCAAGCACCTCTATGGTACCAAATTCGCTACTTTTTCAAAAACCTTTCCGCCACAAAATCCCAATTCACTACGTTCCAAAAAGCTTTTACATAGTCTAGACGTCTATTTTGATATTTTAAATAGTATGCATGCTCCCATACATCTAAACCTAAAAGAGGCAAACAGCCATCATGATGAGGATAATTTTGATTCGGTTTTTTAATAATTTCTATATCACCCGCTTTCCAAACAAGCCATGCCCATCCAGAACCAAATTGTCCAATTGCCGCTTCAGTAAACATCTTTTGAAAATCTTCAAAGGTGCCATATTTTTTTTCAATCGCCTTTAAAATCTCGCCAGTTGGTTTTCCACCCCCTTTTGGGCTAAGCATCTTCCAGAAAAGAGCGTGATTTACAAATCCGCCACCATTATTTTGCACCATTGGACGATCATCTTTTGCAAGCACCTCTAAAATCGGCGTAGCTAAATCTACTCCCGATTCTAAATACTTCGCCAAATAAGCTGCATGATGCTTCGTGTGATGGATCTCCATCGTCATCCCATCTATATGAGGCTCCAACGCATCATACGCATACTCTAACTTCGGTAGTTCCAAAACAAACGTCTCTTTTTCCATCTGCATTTCTTCCTCCTATATTTTTCATGCCCCTGCCACTGTGCATACCCAATTTAATTTAAAATTTCCCTAACTAAAACAACCAAATAGGCTTGCTAAACAAATACACCCTTCCATATGAGAAATCCTATAATAGAACTCATCACAAAGAAAGCGCCCTATACGCCTGATGAAAAACCATATTGGTTGTTTAAAAAAAAGCAAAGATTTTTGATCCATATACAACTCGGTATTGAAGATTTATTTAAAACCCAATTGGCTACTTATTGGGTTTAAAGGATCGAAACGTGATGCTCTTGAGCTAAGGCTTTACGTAAAGCGATCCGGCTTGACTCTCCAAGAGGATGAAGGCGTATTTCAGGGGAGATTTCTGGATAAAGATTAAAGAATGCCTCTACTGCTGATGGGTCTGTAAATACAATTTCATCTATCTCGTCTAAGTCAGGTGTAATAAAGGGTTTTACAGCGTAGACATCATAAAATATGCACGCTCTATGTTTGATTTCATGTTCTACTAGAAAATGGGAAAGGATAGGTCTTGCAGAGGAGGATTTTGGAAGAAGAACATAAGCATCTGAAAGGTCTAACGAAGAGAGAACCCGTATCACCCCGCTTTGCGTTTCATCTGCTGCTATATAGGTTGGAGTAGCCCCCTCTTCTTTTAAAGCATGGGCACTCATTTGTCCAATTGCAATGATATACTTGTGTTTCAGTTCACTTACATGGTGACGCGCTTGCCTTAGATAGTCGAAAAAAACCTTCACGGCATTTCTACTTGAAAAAATAATATGTGTATATAAATCAATTTCAGAAAAGACCTCTTTTATCTCAATTGAATCTTTCGTTCTTGCGACAACTTCTATGAGAGGAAGATGTATAAGAGGCTTTTCTGTTTGAAAATACTTTGGATCAACCCCTAAATACAGCACTGCCTTTTCTTTCACCTTCTCCCCCTAAAATAGTGTTTATGTATCATTCTTAACGAAATATACATTTTACGCAAGTAAGTAACTGATTGCCTGGTCGACTCTTTCTACACCGATTAGTTCTATATCCATTTTTTCTTTAGGCATATTTCTTTTAGGAAGAATGCAGCGCTGAAATCCCATCTGTTTAATCTCTTTCAGTCGATTTTCAATTCTAGGAACACTACGGACTTCTCCGCCAAGACCGACTTCTCCAATAATACTTGTTAAAGGATCAATCGCCCGATTACAAAAAGAAGAGGCAATAGCAAGAATAAGGGCCAAATCAATTGCTGTTTCTTTAATTTTTAACCCTCCTGCAACAGAAACAAAGACATCTAAACTATGAAAATGATACCCCATCCGTTTTTCAAGGACTGCAAGAAGAAGGGCTAGCCTGTTTGGATCAATACCACTTGCTTTTCTAGAAGAGGTAGAAAATGCAGAAGCTCCAACCAACGCCTGTATTTCTACAAGAATGGCTCTTGATCCCTCAAGGGTTGGAACAATCGCAGAGCCCGTCACCTCTTTTAATCTTTCTTGTAAAAAAATCTCTGATGGATTTGGCACTTCTTCCAGCCCCAAAGAAACCATTTTAAACATAGCTACCTCATCTGTCGGACCAAACCGATTTTTGTGAGAGCGAATGAGTCTATAACCAACATCTAAATCTCCTTCAAAATCAAGTACTGTATCAACAATATGCTCAAGGACTCTAGGCCCTGCAAGCTCTCCTGATTTTGTTACATGCCCAATTAAAAACGTTGTAATACCTCGCTGCTTTGCAATATGCATACATTCTATAGCAATTTCTCTAACCTGAGTCACTGATCCTGGAAGAGAATTTACGTCCCCTTTATAGGCAATTTGAATCGAGTCGAGAATAAATACATCAGGCTCCAATGTCTCTATTTGCTCTTGAATATTAGAAAAAAGGGTTTCTGCATATAGATATAGCCCCTCTTCACTAATGCCTAGCCGTTTTGCTCTAAGGGAAGTTTGCTGGGTCGACTCTTCTCCACAAACATAAAGAACTCTCATTCCCATT
>JBIIKD010000026.1:0-13787 GCA_044233345.1 Chlamydiia bacterium | reverse complement strand
AGAAGCATTTTAAAATCAAGGATAGGAAGCTCATCTAATGGATCAAAAAAATGTCTTGTGAATAGAATCGCTCCTACAATTCCCAAAAGAATCGTATGAGAAATAGAGTTAGCAAGCATGGTCATTTTTCGAAGCAATAGAAAACTGCCAAGCACTGCAGAAGAAATTCCAATTAGAATCAATGTAAGCACTTGAATTTCATCAATTGCAAGTTCAGATAATCGCAAAGAGCCCATAAAAAAAAGAGCCATTCTATGAAAGAAAAGACCTAAAAACTCTATAAAGTATATACCCCAATACCCCTCTATCATTTTCCCCCTACATCTGGAATAATTTGATTATGAGGATCTTTTTTTGGATGGTTAAGCATTTTAGATAATTCCTCTTCAAGCTCTGGGGTAATAATATGCTCCATTTCTTCAGCACTTTTATGTACATGTGCACTTTGAAACCCAAGAACACTGAAAAGATATACTTCCCAAAGACGATGAAGCCGAATAATTCGATTTCCTCTAATTTCTCCATCAGGAGTAAGGGTGTAAAGATTTCCTTTTTTTTCTAGCCACTTCTTTTTTATAAGCGCTCTAAGTGAAAGTTTAAGGTATATTCTATTTATCGCATGGAGTTTATGAAGGTCATTAAAAGAGAGCCCTTTTCCTCTTTTACAAAGATCCTTCGTGATGTTTTCCAGCAAACACTTTATTTGAAACCTCCCTCGACGCCACGCACGGAGAACAAATCCCCTATCTGGAGCAAAGAGTAAAATTGCAAAAGCAATAAAAGCTCCCACAATAAGAATAAGAGGGCCAGAAGGAAGAATAATTTTCAAATCAGGATTTTTTCGATACATCATGAGAGGGATATAAATAGAAAGATAGTTCCCAAAAATTGCGCTACAAATACCAACACTCCCTGCAACCAAAAACATGCTAGACAATTTTCGAGTCAATTGTCTTGCAGCAACAGCTGGAATAATTAACATTCCAGCCATAAGAATTACTCCGACACTACGCATTCCAATCAAAATCGAAAATAAAAGGAGAAAAAGAAAAAGTCTATCTATCCATTTTACATTTACACCACTTATCTTTGAAAATAAGGGGTCAAAGGTATTCCATTTAATCGGATAGTAACAAAGAAGAAACAAAGCGATTACAAAGCTGGCCAAACCAGCATAAATCCAAATGTGGATCGAAATAAGGGTCGCTGCTTGTCCATATAAATACATTTGCACTTTTTGATACCAAACAGGATAAGAAAATTGAAGACGACTTGCCAATAGTATTCCTACCCCTAAAAAAGAAGAGAGAACAAAACAAAGAGCCACATCACTACTTACAGAAAACCGCTCTTCCAACCATTGAATACACTTCATTCCTAAAAACCCAGAAATTGCCCCCCCTATAAATATAAGAATTGGGAAACTTTCCCCAAAATTTGGAAAAAAGGTGGCTTGTAAAATAATAGCTAAAGCGATTCCTGGATAAGTTGCATGAGAGATTGCCTCTCCCAAAAGCGATCTTCGACGAAGAAAGACCAAAACTCCTACCAATGAAGAGACAAGACACATCAGACAAGAAGCAATCGTTGGCGCCATAAAAATTGGATCAGTAAAAAGATCCCAAAGGGTGATTCCTCTCACCGCACCCCTTCCTTTACTTCTTCACTAAGCTGCAATGCTTTTTCTAAAATAGGAGAAGTACCTCCAAACATAAGAGATAGATTCGATCGATTAAACACCTCTTTACATTTCCCAGAAGCGATTAAACGCAAATTGAGCATAATTAAATAATCAAAATATTTCTCAACTGATTTTAAATCATGATGAACAATCAAAATAGTCTTTCCAAGTAGTTGCAACTCTCGAAAAATTTCCATTAGATATGTTTCTGTTGCAAGATCAATCGCTGAAAAAGGCTCATCAAGAAAAAAGATATCAGCTTGTGAAAGAAGTGCTCTTCCAACAAAAAGACGTTGCTGCTGCCCCCCTGAAAGCTCACTTATTTGTTTATGTGCGCTTTCTTTCATTCCTATTTTTTCAAGGACAGCCATTGCTCTTCTTTTCTCTTCTTTGCCAGGCCAGCGGCAAAGACCAATCTCTCCAAAAAGGCCCATCATAATTACTTCTAAAGCAGTAATTGGAAAGTCCCAATCTACAGAAGATCTCTGACTTACATATGCTATCTTCCCTTTCATTTGCCGAAGCGTCTTTCCAAAAAAGACAACAGATCCAGAAACAGGCTTTACAATACCAAGCATAGCTTTAATAAGGGTGCTTTTGCCAGCTCCATTAGGACCAATAATCCCGGTAATACCACCCTTAGCGATCTCTAAATTCACATCCCAAATCACCTGTCTTCGATCATAATTGACAGTGAGATCTTTCACCTCTATTACTTCTGTTTTTTTATCCACAAGGAGCCTCTTGTAAACAGTGCAAAAGCACACCTACATTATGATCGATCATATAAATATAGCTTTTTCCCCCAAGCGTATCTCCATACAATGTTTCTTTACATAAAGAAACATTTTTTCCTTTTCTCTGACAAGAATCTACTACCTTTCTTAGGGCATCTTGACTTAAATTTGCTTCTGGGAAAATCACGCCAATATTTCTTTTTACAATATGGTCCACTATTTCCAAAATTTCAAGAGGACTAATTTGCTCATCGGGAGCAAGCCCCTGAATAGCCCTAACTCGCTCTCTCCATTCACCCGTTTTTATCTCCGTCTCTGTTGCTAAATAGCGTCGCCCAAAATAATTAAATGCATCATGGCTTGTAACTAAATAGCGCTTATTTTCAGGAATAGTATGGATCTTTTTCATTACCTCCAACTCTTTTTCCTGAAGAAGATCAACTAACTCTTTTCCTCGTTTTTCATATTCTTTAGCGTGACTTGGGTCTTTTTCAGAAAGACTTTGCACGATTGGATCTACACACTTAGACCAAATTGATAGGTCCATCCATATATGAGGATCTGGTTGCCCACTTACAAACAAAATTTCTTGGGGATATTTTTTTGCCAATATATCTCCCAACCGAATCGATCCCTTGTGGCGCCTTAATTCTGATTGCATACTTCCTGAATGTTCTAAAAAAAGCCCATTTGAAAAAACAAGATCAGCGTACTTAAATTTTTCCGCATCCCCTTTGACTACTTCGTAAGAATGGGGATCTAAATCTCTTCCCATCAAAATTAAAAGATCTATATTATCCCCTCCTACAATCTGGACAAGCCCTCCCACAATTGCAGTCGTCGCAAGAATTCTAGGCTTTCCACTTCCCCGGACCCATTGATCTAAATCTGAATTTGATTCCTGTTTCGAAGGAGAACAAGCTGTAGAAAACAGAATAAAGAACGAAAGAAAAAAGAATTTTAATATTTTAATTGCTGCCATGAATAAATTCCTTGTGTGCACCCAGAAGAAAATTGAAAGCGAAGACCAAAATTCCCGACTCGATCAATTTGATCAGCCGTTACAGAAAAATCAAACTGTTCAATATCGACCACTCTAAGACCCACCTTAAGATCGACGCACCTAGCACATGGGCACCTTTTCTGCACATCTATATAGTTATGAATAGTCTTATTTCCATCGCCCCACTGAATTTGAAAGCTAGATCGATCTTTCTTCTCAATTTCAACAAAAATTTTTTCTTCTCCAACAGGATCGCATATTTCCTCTCTCAACTCAATCCCAATTTTTAGGATAATTTGTTTACTTAGGGAATTTACTGGAGAGCTAAAAATTGACTCCCCTTTATCGTGCATTTTACAAATAAGCGGATCTAATGGAACCTCTCCAAGCAAACGAATTCCATATTCTTCACTCATAGCCTGTCCTCCACCAAATCCAAATAAAATGTGTTTTTCTAAATTTAGTGGATCTTGATAATAACTCATATTTTCAACAATACCAAGGACCGGTACTTTCATCCGATTGCACATTTCAAGGGATTTTTTTACATCTATGATAGAAACTTCTTGCGGCGTTGTAACAAGAATTGCCCCCCTAATCGAGACGCTTTGCATAATAGTCAGCGGGATATCTCCCGTTCCTGGAGGAAGATCTATTATCAAAAAATCTAGATTTCCCCAATCCGTTTTATGAAGAAAAGTATCAATCATTGCATTTGCTATTGGAGCTCTTACAGCATTTGCCGCATCAACATCTCCAAAAAATGCAATAGACATACACTGCATCCCTTCAGAAATAGCTGGAATAAGCATCCCATTTTTCTCTTCAGGAAATTTTTGAGGAGGAAGCATCTGAGAAAGGGACGGACCATAAATATCTGCGTCTAAAATCCCCACTTTTAATCCAAATGAATGGAAAACACGCGCCAAATTTACGGCGATTGTAGACTTGCCTACTCCCCCTTTTCCAGAAGCCACAACAAGTATATTTTTTACTTGCTCTGCTCCTTTTTTATTCTCATTCATTATAATAAATCTCAACAACTATAACCTGCGGAGTTTATTCTAACGTTTGAATAAAGTCAAACTTGCAAAGAAAGAAGAGTTTGATTTAATATACAACGAAAAAATCATTTTCGAAATGAACTAGTGTAATTGTTCAAATCAGAAATTGAAAAAACACTTGTTAATATTTTTTATTTGTTGAATAATTTTTATTTATTTGAAAAGAAAATCAGTCACCAGACCCTTTTCACCTACCAAAGGTAAAAAGAAAGTCAATAGTTAAGGAAGGTAACCAATGTCACAACATACCGCAAGCATCAGCAAACTACAATCACTCGAAGATATAGAAGATATCATCTCAAAAGCGATTAAAAAAGTTGGTGGAAGAAAAGAAAACGATCTTTGCAAATATCTCCCAATGTCTTCAGGAGGATATATGCACCATTTCACACTTCGAAAAATGAAGTTAAAACAACCATTTGAACTCGGATCCCTTATTGAAAAATTTATTATCAATTCCACTCGCCCAACTGTTGTAGCGCCTAAGCAAAGAGCTGCTCGCGGTTCTAGAAAAAGAAAAGATCAATTAACATTTACAAAAAATCAATTAGAAAAACTTCTTAACATGGCTAGATTGACAGGAGACAAAGAAATTGTTTCTGTTTTAAGCCCTAAAAGATCACTTGCTACTTGCAAAAGAGATTTAATTCAATCTATACGCCATGGAATCGTTGACCAAGTTCTTTGGAATTCTTTTGTAGAATCTGTTCAATCTCAAAGCGAAAATTATCTTGAAGGCAATCAAGAAATTTTTTCATCTTACGGCGATCACTCGTAGAATATAGCTATATGCCACTGGTTTCCTTGCGGTCCAGTGGCTTTTTTCCTTGTTTTTTATTTATAACGTTATAAAATAGTAGGTGTTTTTATCGCATATAACGATAAAGCAACTATCAGATCAAATTTTAGGATTAATCATGTCAGATAAGACTTCCAGTGATTTTAAAGGACTACGAGGTATTTTGTGGCCAATTCATGGGTTTGAATTAAAAAAATTCCTTCCTATGGGTCTCATGATGATGTGTATTTTATTTAATTACACAATTTTAAGAGACACAAAAGATACTTTAGTTGTCAATTCTCCAGGGGGAGGAGCAGAGTGTTTATCATTTCTTAAACTCTACGGCGTAACACCATCCGCTATCCTCTTCATGATCATTTTCGTAAAGCTCGCGAACGTACTTTCAAAAGAGCGACTTTTTTACTCTATATTGCTTCCATTCCTAGTGTTTTTCGGCGCATTTGGATTTATTATTTATCCAAACAAAGAAATACTACATTTGAGCCTAGGAGCAATCCAAGGGCTACAAGAAAAATTTCCTAATTTGCATTGGTTTATACCTGTAATAGGAAATTGGAGTTTCAGCCTTTTCTATATTCTTTCAGAGCTTTGGGGAAGCGTTGTATTATCAATGCTTTTCTGGCAATTCGCTAACCAAATCACCAAAATTGATGAAGCTAAGCGTTTTTACGGCCTTTTCGGAATGTTAGGAAATATCGGTCTTTTACTTTCAGGACCAGCTATTATGGCTTCTGCAAGATTTGCAAAAACACTCCCATCAACAGTTGACTCTTTTGGAGTAAACCTAAAAATTTTAATGGGTGCTGTAATGGTTGCTGGAGTTATTGTTGTAGCAACTTATAGATGGATGAACGTGAACGTTCTAACTGATCCTAAGCTTTATTCTCCAGACCAACCGTCAAAGAAAAAAGAGAAAGCAAAACTTTCTATGGGTGAAAGCTTCCGTTATATCATGAAGAACCCGTACTTGGGAATGATTGCAGTACTCGTACTTTCATACGGCGTTGCAATTAACCTCGTAGAAGGGGTATGGAAAGGTCAAATTAAGATCGCTTTCCCTGATATGAACGATTATAACATGTTCATGGGTCAATTCTCTACTTGGACAGGGGCAATTACAATTGTTCTAATGATCCTAGGAAATAACATCCTACGTCGTTTGAGCTGGTTGAAAGCTGCAATTATTACTCCAATCATGGTCCTTGTTACATCTACTATATTCTTCTTTGTTGTATGGAACGGAACAAAGAGCACGCCGTTTGCTCCATTAATGGGCACTACGGTGGTACTAGTAGCAGTACTTGTAGGGCAAATTCAAAACGTACTATCGAAGGGAACGAAATACTCTCTATTTGATTCTACGAAGCAGATGGCCTACATTCCTTTAGATCCAGAAGCGAAAGTGAAGGGTCAGGCAGCTGTTGAAGTAATTGGCGGGCGTGCTGGTAAATCTGGTGGCGCTGCAGTTCAATCAACTCTACTTGCAGTAATTGGCGGAAACGTATCGCTTGCAAGTTTAACCTACATTTTAGGACCTATGGTTATAGTAATTTGCCTTATATGGACATTCTCTGTATTCGGCCTAAGCCGTAGATTCACAAGCCTTGTAGAGTCAAACAAAGCAAAAGATGCTGCAGAAGCAACCAACAAGCAGCAGTCTTCAACGACAAACATGCTAAGAGAAAAGCAAACTAACGGAGCATAAAACCTCCTTTAAATGCTTTCTTCTGAAAAAAACCTCAAACCTTAATTGGTTTGAGGTTTTTTTTTATCTTTTGATTGAAGCTAATGAGATTGAGTTGTAAAATAACTCCCTTATGAGAGATCACAACCCTAAATATATTCGAAACTTTTCCATCATCGCGCACATTGATCATGGAAAGTCCACTATTTCTGACAGACTTCTAGAAATCACAGGAACCATTTCCAAGAGAGAGATGCAAGAGCAGGTCCTTGATAATATGGATCTAGAGCGAGAACGTGGTATTACGATCAAAGCTCACCCGGTTACAATGCTCTATAAAGCAGATGATGGGATCACCTATCAAATGAATTTCATCGACACACCGGGACACGTTGACTTTTCGTATGAAGTATCCAGGTCTCTTTCTGCATGCGAAGGAGCGATTCTTATAGTGGATGCTGTACAAGGAGTCCAAGCTCAAACACTTGCCAACGTACATATGGCAATCGACAAAGGGCTTGAGCTTATTGTTGTAATCAATAAGATTGATCTTCCTGCAGCGGATCCAGACAGAATAAAAAAACAAATTAAAGAAGTAATCGGAATCGATGCTTCGAATGCCGTTTTAGCTTCAGCTAAAACGGGAATAGGGATCCATGAAATATTAGAAGAAATCGTCTACTCTTTACCTCCCCCAACTCCACCTGAGACAAATGAACTAAAAGCTCTTGTTTTTGACTCCCATTACAATACCTACAGAGGTGTACTTACCTACGTTCGTGTCATCAGCGGAAAATTGACTAAGAAAATGGGCATTCAGTTCATGGCTACTGGGAAAGAATTTGAAACTCTAGAAGTAGGCATACTCTCCCCGACAGAAAAGCCAATCGATGTTCTTATGCCTGGAGAAGTGGGGTATATCGTAGCAAATATAAAAAAACCCTCTGATGTAAAAGTGGGTGATACGATTACAACCATTCTTCATGGAGCTAAAGAGGCCTTACCTGGCTTTAAATTAATCTCCCCTGTAGTATTTGCTGGAATCTATCCTGTAGACACCTCAGACTATGAAGCGCTAACGGATGCTCTTTATAAACTTCAACTTAATGACTCTGCGCTACATGTAGAAGCAGAAACTTCTCAAGTACTTGGCCTCGGCTTCCGTTGCGGATTTTTAGGCCTCCTTCACTTAGAAATTGTATTTGAGCGATTACAACGAGAATTTGACCTCGACATCATTACAACTACCCCAAGTGTCATCTATAAAGTTCATAAAAACGACAAAACCGTAATTGACGTAGACAGTCCTGCCCATTATCCCGATGCATCTACTATTGATTATTTAGAAGAACCTTGGGTTATTTGCAACATCATCACTCCTTCAGAATATTTAGGAGCCATTATGAACCTTGCAAATGAAAAACGAGGCCTCCTAACAAACACAGAAACGATTGACGATACAAGACTTTATCTACACCTTCGGATGCCTCTCAACGAGGTAATCACAGACTTTAACGATCGATTAAAATCAATCTCCCAAGGATATGCCTCTTTTGATTACGAACCTGATGCATATGAAAAAAGCGATATCATCCTACTAGAGATTCGTGTTAATGAAGAGCCTGTCGATGCATTCTCTTCCTTTGTTCATCGAACAAAAGCAGAAGGGCGTGGTCGCGCAATTTGCAAAAGACTTCTCGATGTAATTCCTAAGCACCAATTCAAAGTACCTATACAAGCTGCGATCGGGGGCAAAATTGTAGCTCGAGAAACCATCTCTGCTCTTAGTAAAAACGTCACCGCCAAATGCTATGGAGGCGACATTACCAGAAAACGAAAACTCTGGGAAAAGCAAAAGAAGGGCAAGAAAAAGATGAAAGAGTTTGGCAAAGTAAGCATTCCTCAATCTGCATTCATTGAAGTTCTCAAATCTGATTCAGAATAAAATCAGCCTCCAAAAAACTCTATTTTTTAAAGAGGATCAGCCGTTGTAACTCCCAGCGCTTACATTTCCACCATGCCCTGTCCAGTCTGTATGGGTAAACTTCCCACGAGGCTGGTCAATACGTTCATAAGTGTGTGCGCCAAAGTAATCACGTATTCCCTGAAGCAAGTTATGCGGAAGAACTTCTGAGGTAATTCCATCATAAAAGGCAATAGCTGCAGTAAAGCAAGGTGCCGGCACTCCAAATTCTAATGCAAGGGCCACAGATTTTCTCCACCCTTCTTGACTACGAAGCATCGCTTTTTTGAAAAAGTCATCTAGAAGAAGGTTGGTAAGATCTGGATTTTTATCGAATGCTTTTTTAATTTCCCCTAAAAACGTACTTCTAATAATGCACCCCTCTCGCCACATAAGAGCGATCCCCCCATAATTGAGGTTCCATTTAAAATGGTCTGATGCAGAGCGCATGAGCATATAACCTTGGGCATAACTAATAATTTTTGATGCGTAAAGCCCTTTTCTAATATTTTCAATCATTCCCTCTTTATCTTCAGTGAAAAGGCGCTCATGCCGCTTATAAGCCTGACTCATTTTCACTCTTTCTTCTTTTAAAGAGGATAAACATCTTGCAAAAACAGCCTCTCCTATCAGCGTTACAGGAACTCCCTCATCTAAAGCATTCACAGCCGTCCATTTTCCAGTCCCTTTTTGCCCTGCAACATCTAAAATTTTACTTACGAGCGGCTTCCCATCTGTATCTTTATAAGCTAAAACATGACTTGTAATTTCAATTAAGAAGCTATCTAGCTCCCCTTTATTCCATCCTGCAAAAATTTTAGAAATTTCATCTTCATTACATCCAAGAACTCTATGCATCAAGTCATAAGCTTCACAAATAATCTGAATATCACCGTATTCAATTCCGTTGTGGACCATTTTTACAAAATGTCCAGCCCCACCTTCACCAACCCAGTCACAGCAAGGCTCTTTTCCATCGGCTTTAGCGGCAATTGTTTGCAAAATATTTTTTACTTCAGGCCAAGCTTCCTTATGCCCACCTGGCATTAAAGATGGACCATGACGAGCCCCTTCCTCACCCCCAGAAACTCCACATCCAATATAGAAAAAACCCTTAGACTTTAGTTCATTGCAACGGCGCTCAGTATCTGTATAAAGACTATTTCCTCCATCAATTAAGATGTCCCCTTTTTCCATAAACTTGGTACATTCCGCGATCAAATCATCAACTGGTTGTCCCGCCTTTACCATAAACAAAATTTTTCTTGGGCGCTTCAGACTTTTTACAAACTCCTTAAGCTCAGAAAATCCCCGAATATTAGTCCCCTTAGCAGCCCCTTTAAGAAAAAGATCGACCTTATCTGTTGTGCGATTCCAACAGGAGACCTGAAACGCATGATCGTGCATGTTGAGTATGAGGTTCTGTCCCATTACTGCAAGGCCTATAACACCGATATCTGACTCTTCCACGAAATCCCCCTTGTTCTCAACAAATCACTGCTGTATACTATCTTAATTCGTTATTTATTTCCATCTGTCCCCGTAGCTCAGTTGGATAGAGCGGTAGCCTCCTAAGCTGCAGGCCGCGCGTTCGAATCGCGCCGGGGACGCATCTATTTAATTATACTTAACCGTATCTCCTTTCTTTAGATCCAGAAAAATTTAATTTTATGAGGCAAAGTAAACGTCTAAAGCGTCTGAAATGGCTGATGCTATTTTGGAAAGATATCGATCGTCGCTGATTAGCTTAAGTTCATCTTCATTAGTAAGAAAGCCGCCTTCCACTAAAATCGAGGGCATATGAGTTTCCCGAATAACGCAAAAGTTTCCTGTTTTAACCCCTCTAGAAAGAGCTCCCGTCTGCGAAAGAAGCTTAGCAAGCACTGTTTGCGCTAATTCCTTCGATTTTTTTATGCGCCAAGGCTCTGTTTTATCAGAATAAAAAATCTCTATTCCATGGGCTGATTGATTTTTCGCAGAATTAAAATGAACACTAACAAGTACTTGAGCGCGATTTTTATTAGCTATCTCTGCTCTCTTTTTTAAGGGAATAAATTCATCGCGCGATCTTGTCATAATGACTCGATACCCCTTTTCCTCTAAAAATTTTCTAAGAAAAAGCGCCGTCTTTAGGCAAGCATCTTTTTCTTCACAAATACGGGTATGAGCTCCTAAGTCAAATCCACCATGACCAGCATCTATCACAATCGTTGGTGCATTTTTATTTTTTATCGCCTTTTTTTGGGCTAATTGAGTGCTATTTTTAGCATGTTTATAGGCAAAGTTTGTATTTGTTGCACCACAAGAGGTCAAACAAACGGTACAAAGAAAGCAAAGAATCCATTTTGAAAATCGCATTTGGCTAAATTAAACTATCAATCAATTCTTTTGCAACCTCTGCATCATCAAAATTCTTCTCTCTTCCTTCTATAATCTGTACTTTTTCATGTCCTTTTCCTGCAATCAGAAGAACATCTCCGCTTCTAAGTTCTTTAATACCAACTGAAATAGCTTCTTTTCGATCTAAAATAACCCTGTGTTTATCTTTACTAAATCCAGAAAGAATCTCTTCAATAATCTCTTCTGGATCCTCTCCTCGAGGATTATCATTTGTGACAATTACAAGATCTGAAAATCTTTCCGCAATCTTTCCCATTAGAGGACGTTTATTTCGATCCCGATCCCCGCCACAACCAAATACCGTAACAATCTTTCCATGCGCTATCTCTTTTAAAGTTTCTAATACTTTTTCAAGCGCGGCGGCCTTATGTGCATAATCGACAAAAATCAAGGCCCCATTTTTTGCCTCTATTTTTTCCATTCTTCCAAGAACTTGAGGCACGGTCAAAAAACCCTCTTGAATTTGCTCTGTTGTAACCCCTCTTTCCATAGCAACAACAATAGCCACCAAGGCATTATAAACATTAAACCGCCCAATTAACGGCATCTTGATTTCGATTTCCCCTTTTGGAAACACCAAAGTAAAAGTAGTTTCTTTTACATCAAAGCGAATATTTTTTGCTTTATAATCCCCTTCTTTTTCTATTCCATAAGTCACAATCCGCTCTTGTACTCGATCAATCATCCACTCAGCTCTTGGATCATCTATATTAACGACTGCAATTCCACCCTTCTTTATTTTAGAAAAGAGTCTTTTTTTCACAGATCCATATTCTTCCATATCTTTGTGATAATCGAGATGCTCAGGGGTAAGATTTGTAAATACCGCTATATCATAAAAGATTCCTTCCACTCGATTTTGAGAAAGACCATGTGAAGAGACTTCCATACATACGCTTTTTCCTCCCCGAATCAACATTTCATGAAGCATTTTTTGACAAGTGATCGCATCTGGGGTATTTAAATCGCTGTTCATCTGAAAATCCCCAAGTCTTCTTTCAATACTCCCCATAATTCCTGTCGGCTCTATTTGATTCAGTAAATGAGAAGTAAGATAAGTACTTGTTGTTTTTCCACTTGTTCCTGTAACTCCGACTAAAAAAATAGAGGCAGCTGGATCTTTATAAAATCTACTAGCAAGAATTGGTTCTATTTTTTCAATATTCTGACAAATAAGCTGCACAATATTTTCTAAAAAAGGATTAAAAATATCTGTGACAATAGCACAAGCACCAGCAAGTATTGCATCAGGAACATAATCATTTCCATCAAACGTCTTGCCTCTTTTTGCAATATACAAAAAACCGGGACCAACAGATTTAGAGTGGTTGGTAATCCCCCAAATTTCAGTCTCTTTCGAACCTTTAACTATTTCTATATCTAAATCTTGTATGAGTTTTTTTATTTTCATGATTCCCCATTCCACTTTTGGTATACTTCGAGTAATTCTTTTACTTCATTATTCCAATCTGCACGTTTTGGATCAAATCGAGGATCCCCTTTAGGAAAGCCATAAGGATCATCTGGCACTTCCCCTAAGTATTCAAGGACTCTTTTCGAAATTTCTCTAAATACAGGAGCTGAACACTTCCCTCCAAAATGGGTGGTTCCAAATCCAGGAATAATAAATTTTTCAGGTTCATCAATTCCAACAAACAAAATAAATCTAGGGCAAGTAGCTGGCGCAAACCCAGAAAAACAAGAAAAATGATTACTCTTTGAATATTGCCCGTTGATTAGTTTTTCCGTTGTACTTGTCTTTCCTGCTGCTGTAAATCCTGGGATATCTGCAAGCTTTGCTGATCCACCCGTTTTTACAGCATACTTCATTGCATGACAAATTTCACTTGTAATTGCATGAGAAAGAACTCTCTTCATTTTTTTTTGTCCATCTTGATTGTCTACCAATACCTGATCTCCTCGGACGATTTTTTTTAAAATCGTAGGTTTGACTAAAAACCCCCCATTTGCAAGGACTGCATAAGCGCGTAGCATTTGAATGGCATTCACATTTAAATTATAGCCAATAGCAAGCGAATACGGCGTTGGTTTAGACCACTGCAAGGCTCCATTTGGATAGGTTTTATTAGGATCTGGAATCATCCCTGGATTTTCATAAGGCAGCTCTAAACCTGTTCGTAATCCAAAGCCAAATACATGAATCAATTTATCTCGGTACCAATGAACTCCCATTCTTTCAATCACTTTTTGAATTAGACGCGCTGGATAAACATTTGAAGATTTTTGTAGGGCCATATACATATTTAAATAGCGGTGCGTTCTTACATCTAAAAGAGGCTTCGAACGTCCTGGGAACATATTTTGATCGCAGCGCATCATTTCATTTGGAATAAATAATGGCTCCTCTCCCTTTGCGATTAATTCCTCATTAGCAATTAAAGCGATAGCTATCGAAATAGGCTTCATCGTAGATCCTGGCTCAAAACAGTCTC
>JBIIKD010000024.1:0-14287 GCA_044233345.1 Chlamydiia bacterium | reverse complement strand
AAGTATTCCCTGTAATTTCCAGGATCAAAACTAGGATAATGAGCCATTGCCCAAATTTCTCCAGAATATGGATCCATCATCACAGCCCAACCAGCTTCTGCCTTTACCTTTGCAATTCCCTTAGCAAGCTCTTCTTCAACAATTGCTTGGATGATATGATTAATTGTCAGATAGACATCTGCACCATCCTTAGGCTCTATTTTTTCTGCAGCAAAATCAATTTCATATCTAGGAGAGCGCAGTATAGTTCTCTTTCCCTCCTCTCCTACAAGATATCGATTAAATACAGCTTCCAATCCCCCTGTAGGAATCGCTTGTTTCGTTACTGTATCTTTATCATCCTGTACTGTATGAAGCACTTGACCTAGCATCTTACCAAATGGGTAGCTTCTTCGAAAATCACTTGTAAAATACAGAGCATTCATAGGAATACGTCTTTTTTTAGCAAAAGCTCTCCACCATTCTTCTAGCTCATCTTTTTGTTCTACTTTAAGCCACATAGCGATCTTTCTTGATCTGCTTTTCTTTTGTAAATTGGATAAAACATCTACATCTAATGAAAGATGATTTACAATATTTTGACTGATTTCTTCCCTATATTTTTCAGGGATGCTCATTGGATCTACAAAGAGATGGTAATGAAGAACATTCATAACAAATGGTTGTTTTTCTTCAAGATGCCCTTTTTTTAATCCAGTATTGGAGTAAAAAATCCCTCTTTTAAAGGGCTCACGAATAACCGTTTGATGCTGAGTCTTCGCAACTTTTGCCCATTTTTCCCCATTCGTGATCTGAATTTTATAAAACTGAACAATCAGTATAGAAAAAAGAAAAAAAACAAAAATCGCAATCGGAACAAGTCTAAGACGACGCCCCGGAGGATTTTCCAAATCCACTATTTATACCTAAGTAAATTAAAAGAACCTCTTCATCAATCAAGAGATTCTTTTAATTTACTTAGGCATAGAACCTATTACTAGCCCAGGCCATAGCCCAGGTGCTTTATGAGATTTTTCTATTTCTTCCCGAGGACTGAGTTGTTTTCCCGGAGCTATTACTAGAATATCATCGACAATCGGGTGCTTCAAATGTCGATATTCTGGTCGCTTAGCAAGTTCCATTAAATGTTTTGGATTTTCAAAACGATCGATTTCTAACCTAAGGCGGACGTTCTCTTCTTCAACAAAATGGAGTTCCTTAACCACCTCAGGGATACGAATACGAAGCTTTGTTAGATCATTATGCTGCTCTAAATAAGCATAAAGAACCCCACCGAACGAAAACGCACAGATAAGAACTTTAATCAAAAGCACATGTTTCATTTCTTTATCGCAAAACGGAGCTTAGCACTTCTGGATCTTCTATTTATTCTACTTTCTTGTCTTGAAGGAACAATTGGCTTCTTCGTTAAATTTTCAATCATCGCCTCAGAAACGTTCTTTCCATACAAATTTTGTAGTGGCTTACTTGCATCACGAAATACGTTTTTTACAATACGATCTTCTAAGCTATGAAAACTAATGACTCCAATCTTTCCCCCTGGAGACAACACTTGGATTGCTTTCTTTAAAGAACCCTCAATTACTTCAAGCTCTTTATTTACATAAATACGGATTGCTTGAAAAATTTTTGTTGCTGGATGAATCTTTCCTCTTCTCGGAATCGCCTCTTCAATGACAGTTGCAAGTTCTCTAGTAGTTTGTATCGGTTTTTTCTGTCTTGCTTCAATAATGGCTCGAGCGCCTTTACGCCAAAGTTTTTCCTCTCCATAGGTTCGGATCAAATCTCCAAGTTCCTTTTCAGAAAGTTCACTGACTACTCGCCTTGCCGTCATGGGATCTGTAGGATCCATGCGCATATCTAAAGGACCGTCTTTTTGAAAACTAAATCCTCTTTCCCCTTCATCAAACTGCATAGATGATACTCCTAAATCAAAAAAAAACCGTCCACTTGATCCACCCCCATCGATGCTAATATCTGATCGAGGTTCAAATGGTTTCCATGAACAAACTGTACTTTTTTCCCAAATGGGGCTAGTCTCTCATGCGCAATCGCAAGCGCACGCGGATCGCGATCACACCCAATATACAACTCTATTTCGGGGTGGGCATTCAATATTGCCTCAGCATGTCCCCCAGCACCAAGGGTGCCATCAAAAAAGACTCTCAAATGAGAATCAGAAAAAAATTCAATTACTTCGCTAACCATTACCGGTGTATGCGCTTCTTTCATAGTTCGACCACACTCTGTTGCACTTTTCCAATCATTCCTTCAACATTCACTTCATCTTCCTCTTCACCTAAAAGAGAAAATGCCTCTTCCATCATTGTCTGAAGCTCAAGATTCGATCCACCACCGACAAAGTCAGCTAGGTTCTTCTCGTAAACTTCTTTCGGCCAAATTTCTAACTTATTCATTGCCCCAACAATCACTACTTCAGTTCCAATTCCAACACCATTTTTAAGAACATTCGGCAATGATACCCGTCCCACTTTGTCACATGTTGTGTGATGCAATGTGGAAAAGAATAGGGTAAAAAACTTCTGAAACTTTGCTACATATTGCTTTCTTCGAAATCTTTCCACAATTTGAGCGATATCACTCTTTTTATAAATCGCAAGACATCCACCCATGCTAAGCGCTATCGTAAACTCCAACGCGCCATGTTCTACAAGCAAATAGCGTAGTTCCTGTGGGAGAACAAATCGATTCTTCTCATCGAGCTTTGCAGAGTATGAACCACTGAAAAATGTTTGACTCATAGATAAAAGATTTCCGAGTTTTCCCACGTTTTCCCACATACTATCAGTAGACGTTAATCAAGGCAATCAATTCTGGAATATTTTTTTTCTATTAAAAAAATTTTATTACACAACATGCGCTATTATAATTGCATAGAACTCTTTTTAAAAAGTGGGATTCGGTGGGAATTTTGTAAAATTTTCCCTATACACCACTTCGCCCCCAACTTCAAAACCGAATTGGCTACCTATTTTATCTCCAGACGTTATCGAAGCAAATGGGATTTGAATAATTGAAGCGAAGCCAAGGGTATTTCCCCCCTGAAGAGAGCCAATTATTCAAAGACCGCTGCCGCAGATAGCCTGGAAATGAAATAGGCAGCCAATTGGGTTTAAAAATAAAGACTCCCAGAGAATTAAGCGATTTGGTATGCAGAAGATGAGGCCTTACATACAAGGAGAAAACAACCTGTGTCGACACGTCCAACAAAAACCATAGATAACTTAGGACTTGGAGCTTACACAAGATTTGAAGAAGATAAAATGTTCTTTGAAGAGAAATTTTTATCTGATTCTAAAGAAATTGCTTACCAGTTAGCAACCGATGTCTTTGAGCCTATTATCGGCGACGCTTATAAAGACCTCTTTGATCTTGAATCGCGGGGCGCTCCTTGGGGACTTATGACCCCTCCTCCGAAGTATAATCAACAAAAAAAACGCCTTTTTACCTATCAATTGGGCCCAAAATTAGGGCCTGAAGAAGCACTTGAAACGCAAATGGAGCGGATTGAGTGGCAAGAAAAGAAGGAAAAAGAAGATCAAGAAGGCAGAAGAAAAGGGGCGGCTCCAACTTGGGAAGAAGAGAAAGAGCTTGAAGAAATCTCTAAAGAAGGCAAAAAACTTATTGAGTTGCTGCAAGATATTAACATATTGAATAAAATCATTCAGGACATTACTTCTGAGCGCTATAGATACAATAAGGGTTAATAATTATGAGCCAAGTAAATTGGTTAGATCTCCTAGGATGGACTGAAGAAGAAGCTGGAGATCTTCGCTTTGTCGGCTACGCCTACATTAAACAGGGGCACTACAAAATTGCCTTAAAATTTTTCGAAGCATTATCTGTCCTTTGCCCCCACTCCGCCTACGATTTACAAATTTTAGGCGCTCTTTATTTACAACTTGGAGACAATCTTACAGCCCTTAATTATTTAGATAGGGCTTTAACTGAAGACAACACTCATGCCCCCACTCTTTTAAACAGAGCAAAGGCGCTAATCCTTCTAGGATACCATAGACAAGGTTTAGCTCAAGCAGCCAGTTTAAAAGAAAACCAGGACAAAAAAGTCTCAGGGCAAGCAGAAGCGTTGATCCTTTCTTACTCCTAAATACCTTTCGTATATTTTATGCAATCGCTCTAGATATAAATGAGTTATCGAAAAAGAAAAAATCTTCCCTTCGAAATTCCTTGTTTCGATTTCTCTCCAATGATAGAGTCTGGTCGTAAGGTGCGCTTTTAGAGCTATTTGGGGAAGAATTGTTCAAAACTGAATAGACTGTTTTTAACTAGTTAAAATTTAAGGGAGTTGTGAGGTGAAAGTGTTGGATGCACGAGAGTCTTGGTCTGAATTTCTTCGGTTCATCAAAGAAAAGTGCAGCCCTGCCGAATTTCAAAACTGGATTGCTCCTATTCAGGTTACGGAAGAAAGTGTCGATGAAATTTGCCTTGAAGTCCCCAATATCTTTGTTCAAGAGTATCTTCTTGATAACTATAAACATGAACTCCTAAATTTTATTCCTATCAGAGAAAATGGTGAGCCGGCCCTTCGTTTTATCATCGCAGAGCCAAAAAAACGATCTTCTGAAGAATATGTAAAACCAGCTGAAGCACAGGAAGAGCCCGCTCGAGAAAGCAAACACATTATTCGATTAAATCAAGGGTATACCTTTGGTCATTTTATAGAAGGTCCCCAAAACCAGTTTGTAAAATCTGCTGCTTTAGGCGTTGCTGCACGCCCAGCACGCTCTTATAATCCCCTATTCATACACGGGGGGGTCGGCCTTGGAAAAACTCACCTACTTCACAGTATCGGTCACTACGCGCTTGAACATCATAAAAAACTCCAAGTACAATGCATTACAACGGAACAATTTATTAATGATCTTGTCGACTCTCTTAGAAATAAATCTGTTGATCAAATGAAACGCTTTTATAGAAACCTTGACATTCTTCTTGTCGATGATATTCAATTCCTACAAAGTCGTTTAAATTTTGAAGAAGAATTTTGCAACACCTTTGAAGCTTTAATCAATCAAAACAAACAAATCGTCATCACGAGTGATAAACCTCCAAGCCAACTAAAACTCTCTGAAAGATTGATCGCAAGAATGGAGTGGGGTCTTGTTGCAAATATTGGAATACCAGATCTTGAAACACGGGTTGCTATTTTGCAATATAAAGCAGAAAGAAAGGGTCTTAAGATTCCAACCCAAGTCGCGTTTTTCATCGCTGAACACATTTTTAATAACGTACGACAATTAGAAGGCGCCATCAATCGACTTAGCGCTTACTGCGGGCTTATGCAAGCAGAAATTACACAAGACATCGTTGAAAAAACACTCGCAGAACTTTTTCAATATGTTCCTCACAAAAAAATCACGGTAGAAAACATTTTAAGCAGCGTCTCATCGATGTTTAATGTACGAGTACAAGATCTTCGTGGAACCTCTCGAACAAAAGAGATCGCTTTTCCAAGGCAAGTCGCTATGTATCTTGCTAAAGAATTAATCAATGAATCTCTTATGAAACTCGCCTCCTCTTTCGGTGGAAAAACACACTCGACTCTCCTTCATTCTTGGAATAAGATCAAAAAAGAGATGGAAAAAGATGAAACCCTTCGTAGAAGAATTCAAATGACCAAACAAAATCTAGAAAATTAAATCTGTTGAGAATCGACGAAAATCTATTTATATTCAGCACTTTAAACCCAATTCCCAGCATTTTAGACAAACATACAATTTGTGATTAAAGCCTTTCCTTTAACCCGTTTATAATAATTAATTAAGAGCGCAGCAAACCATCAAAAACAATATTAATTATGACTTTTATTGATTAAAATTTAAATTAATGATATAATTTAAACATTATGGAAGTATTGAGATTTTTTGCTCACTATATTGAAATGCTTAAAGAAGGAGGCTATCACGGCACGCCAAACCCCCATCCCACTACGTCTCTTGATCAACGAGATCATTTTGGAGAAATGGGAGCTGGGACTTCCCTTTCAATTGTTACTGCGCGCTTTTTAGAAAGCGTTAATACCGCTATGATGGATAGCGACTCTTCAGATGCGATTAAAACTCTTTCACGGGTGGCGCTTGGGGCTCTTACTATGATAGGAGTTAGCGCTATTTCTATAGTAGAAACTATTTCTAGAATCGCCCTGGCAGTCTTGGGATTTTCTACTGTATATATTTCCTGTGCAGCTGAATTAGTTTTAAAAGCCTCTATCAATATAATTGTATATACTACGACACTTGGACAAGTAGAGGGATTATTCGCCTTTCCGACATTTGAAGAGGGGCGTTGCCATATCATTCCATTTTTCTTCCGCCCAGCGATCATTAATGTAATGTCTATGAGTGTTGGAGTCAAATTAGGCGCTAAAATGATCACTCGTCATAAGCCTGTAAATTTTAGAGAGTGCGTTTGGGAAGACTCTAATAGCAAAGCCTTTTCTGGGTACAATTTCGTGTTATCCTATATATAAATGAAATAAATCTATAATAAAATTCGATTCTATTTAAGATGGCCATCAGACCTCTAATAATAAAATTTTAATAAAAATTTATATTAAAAATATTTTCCCTAAAGAAAGACCCATGTTTTTTTATACGAATTCATATGATTCTAGCATCAAACTTGAAGCTATTTTTTCTATAACCACCCTAAGAATCGGACCTAGCCTATCCATTACTGAAAGTATATTACAACTAACCATAGCTGCTATAGTATCCCCCGGTTTTTTATGCTTTCTCTAGAAAAGACCCCTAGTTGCTAATTTAAAAAATGAAATTCCTACTATATTTTCTATAACAGGACTCTATTCCTTTAGAAATTTTATTTCATTGCCCTACCCCTTTTATATAATCCTAGAAAAAAAAGAACATATTAACATTCTCCTTATACAAGAAAAATCAAACCCATCTCTAATTTATAAAAAAATATACTTACATATAAAATAATTAGGGTTTTAATAAAACCTCCGTTTTTTTATTATATCAATAATTATCAAACAGTCGATACTTTAATAATATGATTGATGGCGAAAATATCTTAAGTCCAAATGGGTCGATACTTTGCTATACAAATTCACCTAATTATTCTACATCAAATGAAGCTCTTCTCTCTACAACGACTTTGTTTTTATCCTCTATGGCCTACCTAAGAGATCTAATTGCATCAGATTCTACCCCTTTTTATAAAATAATAAAAAAAGCTAGTATTATAGTTCTTTCAATAACTACTCTAACAATTGGATCGACTCTATCGATTGCTGAATGTACATTACGACTAAGCTTAGCTAGTATCATAGCTCCTTTTTTTATATATTCCCTCGTCTACAAGGGAAAGAAAATTCATTCATTTGGAAGGGGAAATCCTATTTTATTAGGTCTCGAAGCCCTCTATTGCCTTGGAAATGTTCCTTCATCCATCTACCTCTTTTATATGATGCTAACAGAGAAAAAAAATCTCGATATTCTGGACATACAAAAAAAATCGAATTTCCCTTCGATTTATAACCTACTTTATGAAAAACCTCATAATTGAAAATTTTTTAGCAAAATGTTAGTAAAAAACATTCTGTGGAAAAAAATGGATCCTTAAATAAGATATCGCTACTTTTTTCTCCAATAAAAAGAGTCCTTTTATCATTAGATTTTTCTAAAAATAACGAAAGATGAGCCCCTACCTTTTCCCACCCCTTCGAAGGAATCACTTGCTGAAAAGGTGGCCATTTTAGTTCCGTAACCTGCAGAAAAAAATATGAAGCTAATAATTTACTATGTCGATGGATATCTAAAAGAAGCGCATCCATAACAGAACACTCTAAAAAAAGAGATGCTTGCCGAGCAAATCTCCGATCTCTTTTTTCATGCTTGCACCTCCAACTTTGTTTTTCCATAAAACAAAGAGAGCATCTTTCACTCGGCTGTAGCCGTTCAATTGCTAAAAGACACTCCTCACAAAAAAGATGTTGAGTCCTTACCCGCTCAGGACAAGATAAACAGCTTTTTGGGAAAAATAATTCTACAAAAGCCCCAATCATTTAAGAGAAACGCGAGGGCTTTCTAAAGATCCATTAATCGAAAGAACAAAAAGCTCTGTAAATTTAAGAAGCACATACTGTTTCATCCGGATATCAATATGCATATTGCCTTCAAAATCAACGTAGGACTCCGTTTTATTCCATAAATAAAAATAAGAGCGCTTACTTTCGCTAAAGCTATTTTTAAGCTTTGTAAAGACTACTTTTCCATTCTTCAATACGTACTCTAATTCTCCTTGAATCGGAACTAAAAGAACCATATCAAGACCTAGCCTGCTGATAATTTCAAGAGGAATATCTAAAAGATTATGCCCTTGCTTAAATGTATTTACAAAGTTTAGATGCCCTTTTCCAGTAAACGCTCCAACGTTATTGAGTGGTCCAGCAACATCTTGAAAAACCATATTTTTAATGTGGAATGGTTTAATCCTTTGATTCGATTGATACCGTTTTTTTAATAATGAAGGACGAAGATCATTAATGAGTAGCTCTGGGATTTGTACTTTCCATGTGTCTTTTTCATCAAGATAGACGTTGATTTCTTTAATATCTACAGCCACCGCTTCATCGCTAATTTTAAAATCACTGATGTTGATATGATTTTTATTAAACCGAATGGAGGATAAAAATGTCTTTAACTGATATCCAAGTAAATCAAAGTCTTTTCCTTGAATATACCCCTCAAAAAAAGAATTTCCCAAGTCTCCTTTAAGAAGAGTTAACTCTCCTTTTAATGCATACCCTTTCTTTAGCTTTAATTCTTGAATGAAGTCTTTTACATCTTGATTACAAATAGGAAGTAACTTTTCTGCGTCTATCTTTACACTTCCAAGAAAGGTCAGCAAGTACTCCTCTTCCATCTTTGTTTCTGGCAGAAAACTAAACTCAAGACCAAAAAGATTTCCCTCTATCTTTTGAATTGAAAGCCCCTCAGGGGTATTGAGTAAACATTCGATATAAAGAACCTCTTTTTCAGATCCTAAAAGTTCTTCATTCACGATTTCAAATGCTTCTACAACAGTCTCAAAATTTCCGTGGGGAATAATTTTAAAATTGCAGCCAAATTCCCTTTCAAAAACAGGAACTTGAAGATACAGATCTAAGTGATTTTTATCATATTGAAAGCTAAGGCCATGGACATCATAGGTGTTTTCTCTCCACCTATAAATCCCTTCTTGTAACATTCCCCCTATCTGTATAGAGTCTTTTGTACATTCAAAATCGAATAAAAGAGTTGTTGTAGCCCCTATATTTTTAGGAATTAACGAACTACACTCTACTTCTTTAAATATTGCACTTTTTTCTATTCGATCGATTGCTTTATCAGATAGGCTTGCTTTTATCCTAAACCCTTGAAGAAACTCTTCAGATGTTGAGTAGACAAGAGTCGGCACTTCAAAAAAACAGCTCTCTTCTCCTTTTTTCAAAAGAAGACTAAAATCTCGAAGCAAAACCCCTCTTTCTTTGCTGTACTCTAGATTTACTTTGGTTGGAGTTGTAAGTTTAAATTGATCCTTCCCAAGGTTATTCCCCTCTAAAAACAGCTCTGCAAAAAAGAGTTTTCCTGCCATTTTTTTTCCAAAATTTACGCCGATATCTCCTTGTAGATCAATAAGCCCAGAAAAAAGGCCATACTCATGTAAATCGATACTTCCTTTTTCAATTGGAAGGACTATATTTTGCTCTTGAAAAGAAAGCCTTCCCGGCTTGAATTTTACCTTACTTTTTGCAGTCAATAGAGTTACATTATTTAAAGAAACTAGATCTCCTTCAGTTTTTCCTGTACCAGTTAATTGATAAAGGCCTACATCACACTCCTTGATCCTATATTCATCACCCTCTTTTTCAAGAGTTACATGGAGTTTTTCTACATCCTTTCCTTCAAAAGAAACACCTTTGCCATCCAATTCCAATTTCCATAACCCACTATCTAAAGAAAGCGCCGTTTGTAAACTTCCACTTATACTACTCCCCCCCTCCTCTGCTTCATAAAAATTAGAAAAGTCTATAATTCCTAAATCAGCAAGAAGCCTTTTATGGTGAAAAAAATCATCTAAAGAAAAAGCATAAGAGAGATTTAACGCAATTGGGAGATAGGCTTCATCCAAAACAAATTTTTTCATCTCTGGAAACACCCCAAAAATGTGTGTGTATTCCTTATCTAAATGCACTTCTTTACTTACGCCATCAAATGTTCCCGTAAGTCGAATTAAATCCATTACTTGGTTTTCTAAGCGAACATCAAACACCACCCGCTCTATCTCTTTTTCTCCATAAATCTCTACATTTTTTCCATTAAAGATGTAGCCATCTTCATAGTAGTTAGAAGCAAGGCGCCCTTGAATATTACTTAATCGAATTAATCGCTCCTCTGAAGAGCAATCTAAGTCTAATTCTAAATCATAAAGAACAGCACTCGGAGATAGGTGATAATTTGCATGCATTAATCTTAAATGTGTCTCCCAATCCAAAACTACATTTTCATTTGTCGTATTTAATTGAAGAAAAAGAGATTCCTCTCCCCCTAAAACGCGACCATCAAAAGGTAGTTCTATTTCCTTTAAACCAGGAATATGATGGATAAAATTTCCCACCTGCCAAACTGTCCCCAAAACGTTATCAACTTTTATTTTTAAATCGATTCCTTTTTCTGACCCAAAACCTACACTCACTTCCCCCTTTAATTCAACACCTTCACTTTCTGTTTTGATATCATCGAAATGAAGTGTATTTCCATCAAGATAAAGAGATGCTGCCGTTTCATTTAAAACAAGATTAAGTTCTTTTTCTAAAAAAGTCGCATTGAATATGGGGAAATAACCTGTAAATTTTTGATCTTTTAAATTGTAATGAAATTTTCCCTCTGACATTTTTATCACAGAAGGATCAATAGATGCATTTAAACGCAGATCCGCAAAAGGAGAAAAAAAATTTAAATATTGAGAACGAACATCTACATCAATTTCTTTTGAATCAAACGATCCATCTATCGAAACAATTCCTTCAAGAGACCAAGTGTTTTTAACGCAGTGATTTGCGAATCGCATACACTCACAAGAAACATTTTCCCCTTTAAACCACCCTTTTGACACGCTCGCGGTAATATTTTTTAAAAAAGAATTTCCTCTATTTTTCATCACTCGATCTGAAAGATGACATCCAAATTTTGCATGATCGACAAAATCCCCTTTTACATCTAAATCCACCTCTCCATTTACATCCCAATATCCTAATTGACGGCGTAAATCGACGCTAAATCGCACTTGATGACCGGCAAAATCCTCAAGCCCAACTTTCTCTTCAGAAAAAAATGAAAGCGCTCGATCTCCACTAAGCCCCATTTCTAGCTTTACATCGGCTTCTGGATAGTATCCAACAATTCCTGCAACTACTTCTACCCCTTCATACGTACCCTTTATCCAAGAGGGCTCAAAAACATCCCGACACATAAAAATTTGCATATTAATGTCAGAAATTCCAACAGGAGGCTCTTCTTCTCTACCAATAATCAATGCACCATTTTCTAAATTTACTTCCCATGCTGGGAATTGAAACTTTGGAAGAGTGTGAAAATCTAATTGGGCAGAACCAGAGAGGTGAGAGCAAAAACCTAACACATCTTTAGTTTGCCAGTGCACTTGCAAATCATCTGCAATCAAATTATCAAGTAATAGCTTTTCTACTTTTCCTTGATTTAAAAGAAGGCTAAGACCGCAATTAATAATCCCTTTTTTTAAATGAAATTCCTTAACTTCTGGAAAAGCAAAGCCAATCACCTGTTGAAACATGGCCATTTGCTCAATTCCTAAATCTTTCAATCTTCCTTTAACAATACATTGATCATCCTCAGCAAGCGATAAAGAAAGATTTAAATGGGTTGAATATTTAGATTCTGCCTGTAATAAAAGTTTCATGTCGAAATCAAGAGTATCTTTATCCACGACACTTGGATTTCCACTTAAAAGAATTGGGATCACTTCCCCATTTTGATCAAGAAATCCTTTCAGATGAATTTCTGAATCTTTAAAGGAACTAAAATTTACATCTCCTGATATATCATAAAGAGAAAATTGATAGGGCCCACTTGGATCTTTAAATCCAACATACCCACCCTGAATTCTTGATTTTAGCGTAGAATTTTGCCACCAAACATCCACTCGCTCTGTTAGTTTTTTTCCACCTGGATAAGAAAAATCCCACGAAATTTCTTCTGTAGAAAAGGTCATTCCTTCCTCTTCAAGAGTCGCAGAGAATTCATTTACATGTACAAGCGCTGTTGTCTGCGTAAGCTTTCCTGTTGGATCTAATCCAATCCAAAGGCGTCCATCTACAACCCCTTTTCCCACTTTCCATTCTTTTTCTTTATGCCCAGCAAAAAAGCGCGCTACATGGGTAAACCAGCAAAAATCAATATCTTTCATTTCGAGTTCTGCAATGCATTCTTGTGGCCATCGATAAAGTTTAATCAAAAGATTTGAACTCTCTTTTATCTGCGGCTCTGAAGAAAGATAAAGAGATCCAAAAGAACGCTGTGTTTCATCACTAACAAGAGAAAAATAAAGATTCGTAATCTCCCCTTTTTCGATTAACTTACAATGCCCTCCCTCAACATCCATTTTAAAACTAGAAGAGGATCCATTTAAGAGGCCTTGAATAGCAAAGAGGTGAGGATTCTTTGTTTTATCCAAAGAGACCAATGGATTTTTAAATGAAAGAGCAAAATCGACCTTTAATCCGGAAAAACTCCTCGCAATCAAATCTACTTTTTCACTTTCTAGCGCAAGATCCCCCGCCCTAGAATGTAGTCCGACTCCGAGAAAAGTAATCCGATCCCTTTCAAATAAAATTCGTTCATAAGAAAAATCCCATCCTCCTTCGACCGCATACTTCGAATTCAGCCATCCTTCTACCCCAAACCGAAAAATCTGATGTCTCAACGCCCCTACCATCAAGAGCGAAAGGATTACCAAAACTCCACTCAATGCACGCCTATCTATCCCAAACAATCTCTTCGACATCTTGAAACCAAAACAATAGATTAAAAATTGAATTCTATCATAGATTCAATTTTTCCTTATCCTTATTTCTAAATATCTTTATCTCAACGTGTTGTGTAAAAAAAGCAGAATTGTTTCATGATATAGACAAAATGATTCAAGATTTGAAATTTTTTACCTCTGGTGCTTAAAACCCAATTGGATACCTATTTCATCTGTAGACGTCATCGAGGCAGATGGGTTTTGAATAATTGAAGCAAAGCCAAGTGTATTTCACCTTAGCGAAAAGCAAAGCGAAGTAAATTGCTTGTTGCAGCTAGCGCTTAGAGCGAATAGATAGCCAATTGGGTTTAAAATTTAAAAGAGCATGAATCTAAAGTCTATGAGTAGTCCTTGAGAAGGTCGTACTCCTGGCGGGACTCGAGTTCGATTTCGTATAGCCATCCATCCCCGTGGGGATCTTTGCTGATTAGGGTGGGAGTGTTTTTTACGAGAGGGTTGATCTGAGTGACTTTCCCTTTGAGAGGCGCGTAGCTATCAGTTGCAGCTTTCGTTGATTCTAGGACCGCAACTTCTTGACCAGATTCTATATGAGTTCCAACAGAAGGAAGCTCAACAAAAACAACCTCTCCTAATTCGCGACTTGCTTCTTTAGTGATACCAACGAATGCGCGTTTGCCATCTTCTGTAATACGGACCCACTCGTAAGAATTGGTTTTCTTCATTTTAGTTGCCCCTTTAAATTAGCTGCAATCTAGCCCAGAGGGCGGGATGAGCATCGATTTTAAGATCAACGGAACTAACAGGAAAGTGCATCGGTTTTCCACCTTGTCGATGAAGCCGAAATGCAAAGCCAATCCATGGATCTTCTCCTCTGTCATCATATCCAAACAAACAGATTTCTGGAATGAGTATTTCCATTGTGTATCCCATTTTTTGAAAGGTAGCATTTACTATAAAATTTTCGGGGTCACAAGGAGGATGCCTATCTTCTCCACGAAACGATGTAACTTCAGCACCAAGAATTCCATCCACTTCTTTTGGAAGAAAAATAAAGTGGTGACAATATTTGTGAACTACTAGAGCCTCCTCTACTCCTCTTGTGTCAATAAAAAGTTCAAGACCATCTCCTTTTTCTACATCTGGAAAAAAAGATCCTCCAAAAGTAGATTCTACAGAAAGATGGAGCTTAAGCCCCCCCTCTGACCAAGCGATGCTT
>JBIIKD010000063.1:0-7911 GCA_044233345.1 Chlamydiia bacterium | reverse complement strand
CATCACGTTCTCGTCTGTGCTGAAGTTTAAGTTGATCACGTTCTAGTTCAGTCAAAAAATTCATGCCACGATTATGCGGCTAAGGAAAAAATTTGTGAATCAAAATTTTGATTCACGAAGAGTATATCGTATTTAAAAAAACTATTATGAATATCAATAACAGGAAGTCCTACAGTTGGATAATCATCAAATTTTTTATCTCTAAAAACAGTATTCAAAATTAGATTGAAAGCATTTCTTGCTAAAGAAAAAGCCTCTATTTGCAATCTAATTTTTTCTTCGAATACTTTATTTATTAAAAAACAGACTTTTAAACCCCTTAATTCTTTTTCTCCGTATGTCCCGTCATCTTGAATAATTGATTCAATCTTTTGACCATCAAACAAACATTTTTTTAACGGATGTTCTTCCGCAAAGAACATGATCGAAATAGCATCGTCTGGAATTTTTAAATAAAAGAAAGTAGAAAAGGGAGAAAACCCTTCTTTAAAAGATAGTTCTAAAAAATTTTTGTCTTTTCTCTTAGCGAGAGAAATATCCGCCTCCATTTCAATCCATAAACTAGCTGTTGATGCTTGAGTCATATTTACTGTCATATCTTCCCCTTTTTTTATTTTTAACCAGACAGAATATGAAAGACTTAAATAATTTTAAATATTTTTTTGATTTTGATTTTCAAATTAATTTTTTATTGTTTTACTAGTTTATTTATAATTAATTGTTGAGTTTTAATTTTATTTATGTTTTCTATCAATCATGGTTTATTAAAAAACGGATTGAGTTGTTTTTATGAAAATCTTACTTTTAATTCTTTATACAGTTTTATTTCTAACCTCTGGATGTACAAGCAATAAAACAACAAAAACCTATGGGGTAATTCAACCAGGAAGCTCAAAAGCGATTTCTTTGGCCCTTACCGGAGATGATTTACGCATTCTAAATAAACATAGCCCCCAAATCTTGAAAAAAATTGATCGCGGACTACAAATAAATATCAATGATGTCGTACAAATGCAACTACTTGGGATTTCTCCCGACTCGATGCTTCTTATCATAGAACATACTGCGTCCCAATTTCATTTAACAACCTCTGATGTAATACGCTTACAAACAGAAGGAGTTCCTTTTAAAGTAATCAATCGGATGATCCAAACATGAAAATTTTTTATCCTTTACTTCCTTTTATCCTTTTATTTGGTTCAGTGAGTTGTGAAACACAAACTGGATCTGGAGCTTTAGGCGGGGCTGTTGTTGGAACAGTTGTAGGTGGAGTTACTGGAGGTGGGACAGGGGCTTTAATTGGAGCTGGTGCGGGAGCTTTAACTGGAACAATTGTAGGAGCGGCCCTTGACTCTAATGATGAAAATCAAATGGGATCGCAAGCGTATAATGAATATCAAGAAGGGGTTCCTCTTACTGTAGATCGAGTAATAGAACTTAGCCAAAAAGGGATCGAGCCAGAAAAAATAGTATTTATGATGAAAAAAACAGAGAGCATATATTGCGGTCTTACAAGACATGATGTGCGAAAATTGCGACGGGCAGGGGTTGATCCCAAAGTAATTAAGTATATGAAGAAAAGCTGCAGACCTTAACAAAAACTAAATAATTCATGATGAAATGGATTAAATGAAATAAATAATCTTCTTGAGAATTTCTTCCATTTTCGATAAACCTCTAAGGAATTCTCGCTAAAACGGACCGTTTGCTCATGGCAACATTCTACCAAACAGAACCTGAAGAACACTACGAAAGTAGTCGGTTTGTCTACTCTATAGAAAAAGAGTCTGTTCATGCAGCCAAAAAATTTAAAGCTGTTTTAACCTCCTATTCTCTTTTCCATTTTTCTTTCCTTTTTATCTTAGCTTTACAAACATTGCTAACAACCCTTCTTTTATTTCGTCCTACATCAATATTTTTTGCCATCTCTCTTGGGGCTTTTTTCCTATCTTTTTTTTCTTACATCATTTTGATTTATTACTTCCAAGGAAAAAAACCAGAGCAATTCTCTGAGATTAAAAAAAGCTTTGTTCAAAGCTGCAAAAAACATATCCCGATTGATTTAGACGATGAAGAGTACCACCTCTCTTTAGCAAGCAGCATCTGTCAATTAGCATCTTTGATTAGCCATGCAGAGATTTTTGCTCTCTCTCTTCCCCCTTTTCATTTTGTCGAAGAGGTCAGTTTAAAAATTAGCTACCGTCTGAATTGGAAAGATGCAATGTTCATGCAGGAAAAAATCATCCATCAAGCAATTCATGAACATATAGAATTGATCAAACTAAAACCGACAAACCTTGCAGCACATACTTCACTTGCAAATGCTTATATTGTTCTTTCCAAAATATACGCCCCCCCTCAAAACCTTTTTTTTAAAAAATCGCGCTGGATTGGACGCCTTTTTGATAACTCTTACATAAAAGAGCGTTCCCTATTTGCAATAAAAAGAGCAATTGAAGAGCTTAAAATAATCGACGACCTTGCTCCTAATGATCCTTGGGTACATGCACAGCTCGCAAGTTGTTATTCTCAGCTAGATCTTAAAGAAGAGGAGCTACGTGAATATGAAGTCCTCTCTCATTTACGCCCGCAGGATAAAGAAATACTTCTTCGACTGGGTCTTTTATACTTTCATTTAGGGAAAAACGCAAAAGGGCTAACGATCTATGAATCATTAAGGCACATCGATGCTAAAGACGCGCAGTATTTAATATCTCAGTACAACTCGATGTACCTCTAGTTGTAGATTTTATTTAAAATTGTTTGTTTATATTCTTTTTTCTTCGTATCATCGCACTCATGAAACATCCTCTTTTTTTTCTTTTTTGTTTTCTAACTCTATCTCTTTTTTCTGATAGTAAAAAAGAGAAGCCAACAGCAAATCCCCCTGTTGAAACTAGTGTAATCTCGACAAATTCTGCCATGATTGGTGGGGTAAAATTAGATTACAAGACCATTGCGGGTACTTTGATTCTTAAAGATGATCAAGAGGTTAATCCTACAGCAAGCATTTTTTATATCGCCTACTTCAAAGAAAACCCCGATAAGAAAAAAAGACCGATTACCTTTTGTTTCAATGGCGGTCCAGGTTGCCCGTCTCTTTGGCTTCACTTAGGTCTTTTAGGTCCAAAACGGGTGAATTTACCAGAAAATGGCCCAGCAACACCTCCCTTCTCCCTTGTGAATAATGACTCTTCTTTACTTGATTTAACAGACCTTGTTTTCATTGATCCTGTTTCTACAGGATATAGCAGAGCCGCTCCAGGAGAAGATCCCAAACAGTTTTTTGGGGTTACTGAGGATGTAAAAGCGATTGGGGAATTTATCCGAATTTTTACAACACGGTATGCACTTTGGGATGCTCCTAAATTTCTTGCTGGAGAAAGTTACGGCTCGGCTAGAGCTGCCGAACTTACAAGATATTTACAAACAGATTTAAATATGTTTCTAAATGGAGTGATTCTTATCTCTTCCGTTTTAAACTTTCAAACGTTAGATGATGCGCAAGGAGGAAATGATCTTCCCTATCCCCTTGCTTTACCTTCTTATACAGCTGCTGCCTGGGAACATAAAAAACTTCCTCCAAAACTCCAAGAAAAAAATCTAAAAGACGTTTTAGCAGAAGTAGAAAAATTTTCCCTAAATGAATACACGTTATCTTTGGCAAAAGGTGATACAATCTCTGAAAAAGAAAAAAGTGAAATTGTACAAAAACTTGTTCAATATACAGGTTTAACAGAAACATTCATCCGCCAAAATAACATGCGTATGAATCTTTTTGATTTTGCGCGAAATCTTTTCTATCCAAAAAATCGAATCGTAGGAATTTATGATAGTCGAATCGTTGGCATTAGTTATGGCTCACCTGCCCCTTACGCACAAGATCCAACCTTCTACGACAGCACAATCGCAGCGTTAGTTGCGACCTTTAATCAATATGTTCAATCAGACCTTAATTATAAAAATGATCTTGCTTATATAGCTATTGCAGATGTCGATCCTTGGAAATATCCAACAAATGCGTACCTAGATCTCTCTTCTACAATGCGTAATAACCTTACACAAAACCCCTCTCTTCGCCTTTTCATCGCAAGCGGCTATAATGACCTAGTTACCCCCTATTTTGCGACCACTTATACGTTTAATCACCTGGGATTAGATCCATCTCTTAGGTCTCACATCACCTCAAACCGTTATGTCGGCGGCCATATGATGTACTTTCATATACCCTCTCTTGTACAAATGAAAAAAGATCTAACCCAATTCTTCAAAGAAACCTTACTCTAAAGATCTAAACTTTTCCTTTATTCTATTGACATACAACTCGTGATTAAAGCAACCAATACATCTTTATTACCTGATTCCCCTTCTTTTTTTGAAGTTTATGAACCACCCCTTGAAAATTACCAAGAAATCTCCTTAAAAATTGAGGCTTGGTTAGTGATAGCAAAGGGAAAAGAAGAGCTCGCAGAAGAACTACATCCTCAAATTTTTAGGGCCTCCGCTTTTATATTGTCTGAAATAAAAAATCATATTGAAGAATCTCTAAAATTGGGGAAAATACCAAATAAATCTTTATTTGTTTGTCGTGATGTTCATGCAACTATTCAAGGGGTTAGTATTTTTTCAAAACAAGAGTGTTTTTTAAATTGTATAGCATCTAATCCAGAGAATCTTCCCCATTTAATAAACACTCAAAGAGTTCATGGAATCGGAACAGCGATGATCCGCCATTTTGCACAGATAGCTAAAGAAAAAAACCAGTCTATTTTTTTATTCTCAATACCGATTGCTGAGACATTTTATATAAAATTAGGCTTTGAGCATATTTACCCATTTCAAATGGAACTAACTATTTCAAAAATTAACCAACTGCTTTCTCGAATACGCCCGTTGTAGAAGGGGCTGATTTTGTAAAACATCTCTCTTTTTTTGAAAATTAAATTTTTCATTTGTTGTATAAGAATGTAAACGTATAATCACCTGAAAACAGCTAAGGTATCGATATGCGCGGATTAAAGGCCCACGTCTTTGTAAGAACCCTCCAAGTCGGAGCTCTTCTTGTATCTATCCCCTCTTTTGCAAAGGCTCCGATATTTCCAGATGAGATGGAAATCAAAGAGTTAGATAATAAAGAAGAGGCATTTCTTATTCGAAGAATCGCCGAATATTGGAAAGATCAAGATCATAAAGTGGTAAAACAGCAAATCGTAGAATTTTTAGCTGCTTATCCAAAAAGCAAAGTGAATGATTATTTACGGGGGATTTTAGGCGATTTATACCTTCAAGAAGATTCTTTTGAAGAAGCATTAAACGTATATAAACAAATTCGATACCCTGAAGTGATTACAAAAATTGTGATTAATAAATTACAATGTTACTACGAATTGAACGACTATGCGCAAATTATTAAAGAGGGCGCGCCTTATTTAGATCGAATGAATCCTGAAATGCTTCCAAGAGCAAACGAGCTTCGGTTCTTGATGGCAGAGAGCTACTTTAGAGAATCTACTCTTCCTGCAATGGAGGGGAAAAAAGGGGAATATTTATTAAAAGCTAGGCCGCTTTATGAAAAACTCATCGACACCTCTTTTTCAGATCCTTCAATGTTTGCTCTTGCAGAAATTTACAGAACACAAAATGATCACCATAAAGCATCCTCTTTTTTTACAGAGCTTTCTAAAAGACATCCTGAACAAGAAGAAGAACTTTTATTTCATGCAGGCCTTGCTCAATCTGAATTTGATCGCACATTAGCGATTGAAACATTTAAAAAAATTGCGGCAAAGAAAGGTCTTAAAGAAAAAGATGCGGAATTGAATCGGTCTATTCTCCTTTTTCAAGAGGAACGTTATCAAGAAGTGATTCATTTAAGTGAATCTCTTCAAGGCAATGTAGCCCCTAATCGAGAGGCTATTTTTTACTACATGCTAGGAAGAAGCTATTTCGCAAAGGATAACTTTGAAAAAGCAGGGGAATTCCTTAGCAAGTATGCAGCTATTGCAGATACCAATGCTCCTGAATTAAAATACGCTCTTTTAATGCAATTAAGTTCAGCACAAAACTTGCATAATGAAAAACTTTACGACGACGCTCTTTCTAATTTAAAATTTCGCTTCCCTGAAGAAAAAGAACTTCCTCAAGCAAAATTTATCCACGCTATGATGTTAAAAGAACGTGGTGATTTTCGTGGCGCTGAACAAAAACTTGCTGAAATTATCCATGATCATGTCAATTTTGAAGATCTTGAGACATTATATTTAGAGTACAGCCTAATCACTTTTCATAACGAAGAATGGGGAAAATGCCGAAGCATTTTAGCCTCTTTTTTAAAAGAATTTCCTAAAAGCACACACGCAAACATAGCTTGGAAATATTTTCTTTCTAGTTCTTTGAATCTTTTAAAAGAATCAGAGGCTGATGCAAAGGGAGATTATACAAAAGTAGAATTCTTTAAAGACCTTTCCCTTGTTTTAGAAAAAAAATCAGATATTCTTACTGCTAATGAGAAAAAAGAGTGTTTGTTATTAAAAGGAAAAATTGCTTACGAATTAGTTCGTTATGACGTTGCTATTTCTTCTTTAAATATTTATCTTTCAGAATACAGCAACGATCCTTCCGCTTCTGAAGCTCATCTTCTAGTGGCGCTTTGTCACCATAAATTAAATGGAGAGGCAGAACTATTTTGTAAGCATGCAGAAAGTGCATTAGATGGAAGTCGAGAGCTGAACGAAAAACCCTCGATCCATCTCGAATTATATAACGCCTACCTCTCACTCATTGAAAGCTCTCCCTCTTCAAAAAACTCTCTTTATGTTACAGATCGCCTTTATGAAAAAGCTGCAGAGCATCTATTTACTGCAATGCAACTACAAGATTTTCCTGTAAAACTAGAAAATCGGGTTTGGCTTGCTAATTATTACTACGAGCAGTCTGTTCAGATTCCTCTTGTTTACGAAACAGATGGCGCTCTTCCAGGGGAACGAGAACAGGAAGCTTTTGAACGGTCCTATTCTCTTCTTAAAGAAATTGTGCAGGGCTCTGAAAACAGTCTTGTTTCTTTAAATGCAAATCAAGTAAATCTTGAGTGGGAAGTGCTAAAACTTTCTAATATGATGGGAAGAAAAGGAGACTTTGCCGGGAAAACCGCCCTTTTGCAAAAACTTGCAGAAGAGCAAGCTGAACATTCTGATTGGAAATGGAAACTTAAAAAAGAAGTGCTTGTTGAGCTTGCAAAGTCGTATGAATTAACTGATCGAAAACAGGATGCTTTTGAAACTTTCCGTTTTATTGCGTCACAATATGAAGAGCGCCCATCTTTTGTTTCAGAATATTCTTATTTACAAGCCTTGAGATTAAAATTTGCATTGATGAGTCCTGATCAAAAAATAGAACAAAATACAGAAGTATTTAAAATATTAAATGATCTAAAGGAATTTCAAATTCGTAAAAGTGTCTCTTCTGAACCTCTTCATCTAGAGGCTTCATTAGAGTACGCTTCCATTCGCGCAGAAATTGCAGAGCCTGATGAAAAAGTAAATCGCTATTTATTTTTCTTAGGAAGAATAAAAGAAGACTTTGAAAGTCAAAGCGACCCTATGGTATTAGCATATAAAAATGAGCTATCAACAGAAAATGGAAAACAAGTTTTGTTTTCTCAATATATGCAATTTATAGAAGCAGAACTAGCACGTTCTGATAGTTTAAAGAAAATGAAAGAAAACAAAACAATGCAAGCGGCAGATTCTACAGAAAAAGCAAAAGAGCTCCTAGAGCATCTATCGAAAAAAAGCACCTCTTACTATTTAACGCTACGCATTAATAAGAGTTTAGATGCCCTTAATAAAGCAACACTTTATTAGACTTGGTCTTGTACTAAAGAAAATAGGAAGAGGAAGCACACCCCTCTTC
>JBIIKD010000060.1:0-8104 GCA_044233345.1 Chlamydiia bacterium | reverse complement strand
TTCCTGCGAAAAATACATTAAATATATTAACGGCTCATCCAGATGGTACTTTTATGCTGAGGGCTTCCTTAAGAGGAACGTTCTTTTTCAATAGTGCCGGTCAATTAATCCGCGCACTTCAGGAAGATGGACCGATTTATTCGACTTATGACTACTCAGATGAAAAACTAACCCATATTCGTCATGCAGGCTCTCTAGATCTTTCCTTTGAATACGAAGGAAAGAAAGTCATCAGTATCAACGGCCTTCCTAATAGAGTTCACTTAGAATATGACGATCGAGACCTGCTCTGTAAGATTTCCAATGAACAAAGTTCTTTCCTTCAGATTTCATATGACGACGATAGAGAGCTTGATAAAATTGTCGACGATGCTGGAACTGTTGTATATAGCCATCCTGATGATAAAGGAGCCGTTAAGGAAAGCGGGGAGATCCCTTTACTTTTCAATGGATTTGGTGAGCTTTTCTACTATAAAAACTCACAAAATCTCTGGAAATTTTCATATAGAAGCTGGACGTCGCAAGATGATGAATAATAGGAACATATTTTTTCTTAGCATCGTTGAACAAAGGGAGTCTCTATGACGAAATGGGCATGTTTCCTTCTAACACTATTTCTGATTCCCAGTCTGATTTACGGACTTAACCAAGAGGAATGTAACAATATCTATAGCAAAGTTCTTCCTGAATGGAATCGACGCAATGAACTGATCCAGCAATTTCAGAAAAACCCTTATACCCAGGAAGGACTTCAGTGCCTTAGAGAATCGCTCGCATGTTGTCAAAGGGCTGTAGGGCACTGCGATACCATTCTGAATGATATTGCTAGTCAGAAGAAAGAGAAGGACCGCAAAAAAGAGTGGAGAGTTAATTTAAAAAGTAAATGTGAGAAAGAAAAACAGAGGCTTAATGCAGAGATTAATCAACTACAGATTGACATCAGAAGGACTGAGGCAAATATCTCTGCTACAGCTCTTTATCATACGAGTTTAGAAAAGGTTACAGCAGCCGAAAGCAAAGATAGAGGCTGTGTAAGAGGACTTAATAATGTTGATGAGGTTGTTTCGGTCCTCAATGAAGCAGCAAAACTCTATGAAGAGGCTTCTTCTCTTGCAAACCAAGCTCTATCTCTTATCAATCCTTACCCTCAAGAAGAAGACAAGGCAGCCTTAAGACGTCAGGCAGCAAATTATCAAGAACTGGCTGGAAAATACAAAAACAAAGCGGTTGTTTGGCCATCTACGGCAGCAGCTAACAGGACTACTCACAAAGAAAAAATAGCAGCCCTCAAATTGGACTACCAACTTTTGACAGAGAAGGGATTAAAGCGAAGCTGCTACGACTTGCAAAAACATGCTCTTTCCCTATTAGAACAATTACTTGATGGCAACACAACTGAAGAAATTTCTGCTCTCAAAGAGGAACATGCGCAACTGAAAGGATTTCTTGCTGCTTTTGAAAAAGAAGTAGATAACAATCGCTTAAGCGAAGTTAAACCACTTCTCACTAAGGAAGAATTCGAAGCTCAGGAAAAAGAGAAGAGAGAGCTATTTTTCAAAAGTGATTTCCTTTTAAATCCAGATCTTTACTTGCCCGAAACAGTTAAAAATACGCCTCTTCCTAGAGTGGTTCCATTGGATGGGCAAACCGGTCAAAAGGAAGACGATTTTTCTCTTTATACAGATCAGTTTTATCGATTTTTAATCCAAAGCCACACTTCCGAGCCTGAGCTTATTGTTAAAGTTCTTGAAAATGGGCAAGTAGTCCATACAGAAAAGATCGCTCTTCCTTTTAAAAATACCGATGGTTGGGAAGAGTATCTTAGGAATGGGATGGTCTTCATTCCAGATACCAAATTGCAATCGGATTTCGGTTTAGAGCTGCGTCTCGGTTTTGCCGCTGATCCAGTAAACAACTTCTCGCTCATTGTCTCGCAAAAGAGCACGGATTTACGCTACCAGTTTGCCATTTCGCTCGGACAAGAGGCTTCTCTCTATACGAGCCAATTCTCTCTCCCTCCGCCATGGCAGCTTGAAACTTTAAGAAAACCAGCTTCATTAAAACCCAATAAGCCCATAGACTCTGCTCCTTTGCCTAGCATGGAAGAAGCTTTAAAAGGAGCAGATAGACAGTTCTCTGCTTTAGAATTTTCAGCCGTTTATCCTGTGCTCGACCACTTTATCGAAGAGCATAAGAAAGATCCTTTAGCGCTTGCTAGCTTTGTACAAAACGAGATTGCTCTTGTCGATCCTTTCCTTCATCAAGAAGATGGCGTCATTTATCCTCTTTGTATTCAGAGAAATCCATCGATAACTTTCCTTGAAAAACAGGGATCTGCTTGGGAGCAATGCCAACTGCTTGCTTATCTTTTGCGTAAAAGCGGTTTTAAAACCGTGTACGCTCTCGGGGATTCCTGCTCTCTTCCTAAAGAGTTTGTTGAGCGCATGCTTCTGACAAAGCTCCCAGAAGACACCCAAGAAGCTCAGCTTAAGTATCCGTGGGTCTTATTCTTTAATGGTAAAGAATGGATCTCCCTTTTTCCTTGGATGAAAGACATACAAGTTCAAGAGGGACATGACCTTTATAGCTTTTTACCAGAAAAATATGCGACTGCTGATCGTTGGATCTTGCAATATCTAAAAGGTGACCAAGAAATCTTAAAACATATCGGTCCTGATGGAGATGATACTGCCGGAGTTCTTTTTGTCCGTTTTGTAGAAGAGAACTTAAGAAAACAAGGGTTATCACTAAGCGATGTTGGAATTCATCAAACTCAAGTTAAAAAACAGTTTTCCTCATGGGAAGCTTTTCCTCATCCTACTGTTAAGTCTCAGCCTCAGATCTATAATTCCTTAGATGCTATTCCAGGCGCTTACGCCTGGATGAAGGTAGATATTTACTCCAAGCAAAATCCTCAAAAATTGATCACTCGTACATTACCTGTAGCCGTTCTGGGAGCGGAAGTGTCTTTTGTTCGGTTTGATTCGAATGGAAATACCCAAACCCTTTTTGCAGAAGTCGCAGGAAAAGCTCTTCCTTCCTTGAAGCTGGATTCTTCAGATCAAAAGATTGATATTTCTATCATTGTAGAATATCCGATAGGAACACACAGGTTCTCTCGTCAACAGACGTACTCTATCGATAAGGGCACAAGCGCGGCCCTTTGTTCTCACTTTGGCAGTGATAGCCCTAAGGTTACTTCTCAATATTATGAAAAATTTAAAGCTGAAAAAGATGAAAAGAAGAAGCTGTTAGCTCTTTTGTCTTTCGTCGGAGCCTCATATTTCGAAAAATGCAGTAGATCGACTCATATTCTCGCCGCGCTGCATAAGGTCAACCCTACAGTGCCCTTTGGCTTTGGTCTTGCTAAACTCTCTCCAGATTTGTCGAAAGGCGCTTTTAGGGGTGAAGAAGACCTTGTGCTTCCTCAAGTGGACATGTTCTTGTTTCATGTAGGCCCTCGGCCGCTTACTGCTCCCTCAGTCTGGCATCAGGAGATGCATACAGCTAGAACTGGGTTTGAGGCACTTTCTTTGATCGACGGTTCTTCGAATGAACACCAGATTCTGCGAGAGGTCTTTAAAGACGACTATGCCGTTTCTACAGTAAAGTTATTGCAATTGGCTCACCTTGAACAACAAAAGCAAGGATTGGAAGGCGATGGATTTTTGACTCTTACTCCGGCCAGCTTCGAAGCTGCCAATAAAAACCCTGAATCTGCTCAAAACCAATATTTCTCTAACTTAAAAGACTTCAACCTTTTAGATTTAAAAACTGTCTCGCCATGGCAATGGAACATGCTACAAACGCTTATGGATCCGAACCAACCATGGGGCAGCTGGACTTACGCTTACATGACTCCTGGATTAGTAAGCAGTCTGGATGGAACGCGTAAGGAAATGGGGACTATCATCATAAGCCCTCATGCATGGTATGCCCTGATTTCCATTAACGATATCGTAACCAATGGAGGACTAGGGACTCCACTTCCCAACTACTATCTCTCTCCCTGGGCGATTAGAAACTGGGACCTTGTCCCTACATCTAATAGCTATATGAATGGCTACGCACTCCAGGTTCCAACTCAGCCTAATTTTTCCGATACGCTAACCGGTACCCTCCCTCCCATCATTGAAAAATCTATATCAGGGAAGAGAGATTGGATTTCTGATATAAGAGCAGGCTTTAAAAATGGATGGAACTTCGTTGAAGATCCAATTGATGTTGTTTCAGGGGCATTTTATATCGATGAAATCGATCTAGTTCTCCCAGGACCTTTTCCTCTAACCATTCGCCGCAACTATAACAGCCAAAACCCCCTTATTGGTGATCTTGGTTGCGGATGGAAGCTCAGCTTAAATCCCTTTCTTGTAGATCAAGATGGTAAACGCTTTGCTGCTGAATTAGATGGGACTGTACTCGTTTACAGCTACAACCGACAAGCCGAAAGGTGGGAAGTTTCTCCAGAAGAAAACCCAGAACTTTCGAATTTTAATCAACAAGGAATAGGCAGATCTGCTAGCCCTTTTCATTCCTACATCGAAAATGATGTCTTATATGGAGCAGATGGATCAAAACGATTCTATAAAGATGGACTGCTACAAAAATGGGTAGATATTAGGGGGAATACTCTCTCTTTTTCTTATAGAGAGGATCGCTTATCTCGTATCGACAGTTCCAATGGAGATTTCTGCGGTGTCCACTATAATCATGAAGGCAATATCTCTGAAATCTATGCGAAAGACGGTAGGCGCATCTCTTATGACTATGATTCACAAGGGGATCTCGTCAAAGTTACCCTCCCTAATACAGCTGAGATTAGTTACACATATGACCGGAACCATCGGGTCATTCGAGAGACAAAGTCTCACGGAAAGGTCCTAGAAAACGTCTATAACGATGAAGGACAAGTCAAAGAACAAAGATCTCCGATGGGCTATAACCAACAAATGGTCACAACAGCCACATTTGAATATGCAGATGGGAAAACGATTGTCATAGATGCCGAAGGAGGCAAAACAACCTATCAAATCCACGATAAGAAGATTTATAAAATAACCGATCCCTTAGGTTTTACCACTACCCAAGCTTGGTTCATAGACCAAGAGTCATGGTTCAATCCAGAAACTGAAGAAGTAGTCGAATGGAATCAAAAAGGTGGTGCAATCAGAAGTCTAAAGTCGACGACTGACAAACGAGGACTCACTACCTCTTACCTCTACGACGCCCAAGGAAACCCTGAAATTATTACCATGGAAGGGGAAGATCTCACAGGAATTGGGGGCTCAAAAGTTCAAAAGAGACTCGCCTATAATAAGCGAAATCTTTGCATTGAAGAAGAGGTCTATGGGCAAAAAATACTCACGACTTATGACTCTACATTTCCTTATTTGCCCAAAAGAATTGAAAAATACAACGGAAATACGCTGGTTTCTTACATTGATTTCGATTACAACTCTTTGGGGCAAGTAGAAAAAGAAGATCGTTCTGGATCGATCACTATTTGGCATTATAATGATCGAGGATTCCCCCATGAAAAAATCCAAGTGACAGGGACGGAAGACCCAGACGTTGTCACTACTTACACCTATAATCCCCAGGGGCAATGCATAGAGATCACCTCTGTCGATGGTACTTTGGAGAGTGACTATGATCTCGTAGGGAATCAGACTGAATTAAAGTTATTCTCTCCCTCTGGAGAGCTGCTTTCTGCAACATACATCGGATACGATCTGAACAATGCTCCTATCTGGAAGCAGACGGCTAACTCCGAGAATATTGTCTATTTTGATTATCACGCTTCAGGGCTCATTAAAGCTAAAAGACAGTCTCTTTCTCCTAATCGTTCGATTGCCTATACCCTTTACGAATACAATCCCTGTGGGTGTCTCATCGAAGAAACAGACCCCAGAGGATATGTTACTTACAGAGACTACGATGCTCTGGGCAGAATTAAATCGGAAACTAAAGAGGATCATACAACTCTTTTCTCTTACGAAGCAGGCGGCCTCCTTGAAACTCTTACATCTCCATCAGGATCGGAAATCATACGCCATTACACAACCAATGGTCTTCTTAAAGAAGAGATTTACCCTGATGGGACCAAGAATACGATTGTTTACGATTTCTTTGGACGGCCAATTCTAGAAACAAAGAATGATATCGCCTGGGAAATCAAGTACGACGATGCGCATCATCAGGTGATAAGAACCCATCTGAAGACGAAGGACTTTGAAGTTAGCGAGTTTGACCCAAGAGGCAATCTCATTAAATTCACTGACACAGCCGGTTATACCTCAGAAAAAATCTATGATGGCCTCAATCGTCTTAAAGCCGAGATAAGCCCTAGTGGCAAGCACACCAGATGGACCTATCAGGAGAACATTGTCGTCTGCACTCTTCCTAGTGGTGAAACCACCACCACTCAATATACTGGTGGGAGAGCTATTAAATCAGAGACCAGTGACTCTAGAGGGATTCTTATTGCTGCTTCAGAATTCCACGTTGATCTTGAGCATGACAAAGAAGAAGTCATTGAAGGAGATAAAAGAACGGTCACTTGGAGAAATACTCTCGGACTGCCAATCAAGATTGAAAAGGGCGAAATCACAGCTAAGCACGAATATGACGCTTGTGGAAACCACATTGTTTCAATCGACGGAGATGGGAGAGTCACCCGCCAAGAATTCGATGGATTAGGCCGCTTGGCCCAAAAATATTTACCCGACGGAACTGTTCTTGAATTTGTCTATGATTCAGACTCTAACTTAACCGAATATCACCTACCTAACGGCAATGTCTGGAAAGCTTCGTACGATTCAATGCATAGAAAGAAATCAGAGGAGCTTATCTCTTCAAGAGGCTCCTCTGAACGCTGGACCTTCTCTTACGAAGATGGCTATCTCAGAGAAGCTAGAGATCCTATGCAACGGACTCATACTTATCTTTATGATCACTATGGAAGGGTCTTCCAAGACAGCGTTGAAGGCGGCAAGCGTACTTATACTTATGAGCCAAGAGGGTTTCTTGCAACAGTCAATCAAACTACGGACATAACTTCTTCATGGTTATCTAGCTGGGTATATGGATCGCAAAGCGAAAATTCGCTCGTAGAACGATCTTATGACGCGGATGGCAACCTAGCTCTTGAGTCGGTCTATTTGAATTCCAGTCTAATTCAACAGACAAGGCAAAAATGGTCAGCTAATAGCCGCTCTTTGCAGATTGGAAGTCATACAAGAGATTTTTTTTATCAAAATAATCAACTCGTTCAGGTTTCAACGCAGCATGTGGGGGTATCCTATTCATATGACCTCAGCGGAGCTTTGAAAAGAAAAAATAACCGTTTGAGTTCAACTACGATCGATTATAACTCCTCGGGTCTACCAGAAACTGTGTTAACCCATCTACCTGAAGGATCTTACCAGGAACAGCTCGACTGGTATCCTTCAGGAAAAATCTATAGCTACACCGCTCCAGGAAGAGATCAGAGTTTTTCTTATAATGAACGAGGATATTTAAGCTCGATAGGATCAGAGAAATACGACTTTGACCTTGGTTCTGCAGGGACAGGGGTCCGAACAGCTGCTCCAGGTTGGTATGTGCCGCAAAACGGATTAGATGAATTCGGTAGAATTCTTGCTTCGGTGTTTGAGAAGACGTCTCTTTCAATAGGTTATAATGCAATGGGAGAGGTGATTACTCATGGTCAAAAACAATTATCTTGGGATCCATGGGGCAGATTGACCAAAGTGATCGATCCTTCTTATCTCTGGGAAGCCTCTTACGATGCTTTGGGTAGAAGACTCCAGACTCGCTATACAAAATCAGGAGAGAAAACTTTAATCACCAACTCTCTCTATGATCCCGAGGAAGAATTCCAAGAAATTGGCGTGCAAACTGGAGGAAAAACCTTCTGGAAAATTTATGGTCCGGATACCTGTGATGCAATTAGCGACGAAACAGGAGCGTCCATCACCCTAATGCACAATGCATTAAGGCAGCTGACAGGAGTGGTTTCTCGCCAGGAAACTCTCTATAGCGAGAAACTCCCTTCCGTTTATGGCCCTCTTGAAACACCTTCTTCTCTAGCTTCAGATCTGGC
>JBIIKD010000110.1:0-4922 GCA_044233345.1 Chlamydiia bacterium | reverse complement strand
AGCTGCAGAGTTTTTGGGTAGTAGGGATGTCTGTATTGAAGAGGCAAGAGACCCTTCAGTGGACGTTTTTAATCAAAAATTGATTGCTTGTTATAAAGAATTTAGAATTGGCCAATTAATTATTATTCCCCTAACAGTTGTCCTAGGGCATGCCGGAGGAGTTTTAGTTGGCCTTACAGAGCAAGTAGCTCGAAATATCTTTAGAAGAATTAATTAAAAATTAGTGATTGCAGTTCTTTAATGGGTAAAAAGCTTGCGCCTGCAGTCTTTCAATTTCAAAGGATCAAAATAATTTCAAAAAGGGTTTTGTTTTTATTTTTTCTTTTATTTACAACTGTTTTTGCGAATGAAGAAAAAGTGCGTGAAATAGTTGAAAAAAGGTGGGCGCAATCTACGATTGATGTTCGTAGAATTAACGGAGGACTTACTAATGAAAATTATCTTGTAACAATAGACGAAGTTCCCTACTTTTTAAGATATAGCTTATTGGATAATCATTTTCTTGGATTGTCGTTAGATCACGAGTGGCAAATTAGTTTGAAGGCTGCTTTGATTGAGTTAGCGCCAAAAGCTTTATTCTATTTTCCAGAAGATAGAGTTATCTTATCTGAATATATTTTTGTTTTAAAAGATCCAATCAATCTACAATTGGTCGATGTAATGAAAGAGTTTTGTCAGATGGTGGCTAGATTGCATCACTCTGAAATAGAATTTCCCACAGTTTTTTGTCCGTTTAAATGCATTAAAACGTATATAGAAAATGCTCTTAATTTGAGGGTAAATCTTCCTGAGATATTCTTTGAAAAGGTTTTGCCTCAATTAGAAAAAATAGAAAAATTGCTTCCAGATCAGATGAAAGTTCCCTGTCATTTAGATCTTTATAATCGAAATGTAGTAAGTGATGGGAAGCGACTTTATCTTGTCGATTGGGAATACGCTGCAATGGCTGATCCTTTTTTTGATTTAGCAACTTTTGCTTCTGCTGAATTTTTTTCAGATGAAGAAATGAATCAGTTATTAGAGATTTATTTAGAAAAAGCTCCTTCTGAAGAGGAAAGATCCTGTTTTTATTTTATGCGAATTTTGGCAGATATTAGGTGGTCTCTTTGGGCTTATCTTCAAGCAAAAATTTCACCTATTAATGGATCTTTTATTCAGATGGGAGAGGATTTTCTTAAAGAGGTCCTTGGGAGGATAATGGCTAAATCTTCACTCGAAATAAATCGTAAATCTCTTGTATAGTCACGTTCATGAAAACGGCATCTAGGACAATGGGAGTAGTGGGGATTTTGCTTGGAATGGGAGTGCTCGCTGCTGGATGGTCGAGTATTAACATGTCGTTGGCATCAATCCAAAGTGAGCTCGGCGCAAGTGTTCTTGAGCTTCAATGGATGATGAATATCTACGGTATTTTTATTTGCACAGCTCTTTTGACTGTTGGAAAGCTTGGCGATGCAATGGGCCGAAGATGGTTTTATATGGCAGGTGTTGGAGGGCTTGCGCTTGCCTGTCTTGGAGCCGGGTGTGCATCTTCTCCTAGTTTTGTGATTGCAAGCATGGCTCTTTTTGGTTTATCAGGTGCTTCAGTCCTTACTCTTTCTCAAGCGTTAACTGTCCATCAGTTCCCTGAAAGTCAAAAAACTTTTGCTATTGCTATTTGGGCAACGGTTACTTCTATAGCCTCATCAATTGGCCCTCTTTTGGGGGGGCTTATGGTTAGATATCTTAGTTGGCGATGGATTTTTTTTATTAATGTCCCTTTGGCTATAGTTGCTTTAATTTTAGTCTTTTTATTTGTAAAAAAAGAAGAGACCTATTCAGCGCACTGTGATTGGAGTGGGGTTGGGCTTCTAGCATTAATTGTCGGCGGTGCCGTAAGTGCAATTTTGCAAGGGCCTAGCTGGGGTTGGAATTCATGGGGAGTGATTACACTTTTTAGTTTATCTTTTCTAGCTGTCGTTTTATTTATCCTTGTGGAAAGAAAAAGTAAAGAGCCCCTTTTTCATCCTACATTATTTGCAAATCCTGGATTTATCTTTGCTTCAATATGTAATGGCTGTTTAATTGGATTTGTTTGGGCTATTTTTTTCTTTCTTCCTCTATATTTACAAAATCAAAGGGGAGAAACAGCGCTTCAGGCAGGTCTTACCATGCTTTTAATTACTCTTCCAGTTGCGATTCTTTCAATGCCCGTTGGTAAGCTTTATAATAAAGTAGGGCCAAAGCCGTTACTGATCATTGGTTTTTTTCTTTTGTTTTGTGCTTGTTTTTTTCAATCGACTTGGACTCTTCAGGGATCATGTGTTTTGATTGGGCTTGGGTGGGTGCTTACTTGGGGGCCTTCTGCCTCAAGTGCTCTTTCTTCTCTTCCTCATCAAATGGCAGGGATTGCATCGGGGATGTTTATGACGCTTCAAGAAATTGGAGGGGTTGTCGGGCTGGCCCTTGCGGGTGTTGCATTTCGTATCGGGACAAGCCGATTTTTAGCGCCTCATATGGAGGAAATTCAGGGGGTGTTGAAAGAGCATACAAGTGCTTGGCTTTCTGATCCAGCAGCTGCAGAAACTGTTATAGGTCGGAATTCCCCAATACTTTCGTTGCTACATCAAGGATTTAAAGCAGGATATGACGATGTGCTTCTTTTTCTCTCTATTCTTATGATAGTAGCTATTTTATGTTCTTTATTTCTTCCAAAGACAAAAATCTCTCATCCATAAATGAAACTCGAAAAAATATTCTCCTTTCTATAATATATCTTCTTTAAATGAGAGGGATAATGTTGGTTTTTATAATGATTTTTTTAAGTTGGGCATTTCTTTTGCTTAGCTATTTTTTTCAGATCCCTCATTTAGCTGTGGTGTTTATTTATCCTTGGATACCGGGAATCGTAGCCCTTGTTGAGGCTAAAAGAAAAGGTATTTCCTTATCACTATCAAAAGATCGAGAAAATGGATGGAAATTAGCCTTTCTTTTCCCTTTTTTAATATGGATTGCTGCTTTTCTTGTGAGTGTTCCTTTTGGAGAGTTAGCTATTCCTTTAGTGATCCAAAAAATATTTTCTGGAGGAATGAATCCTTTTGTAGTTTGGCTTGTTGCCCTTGTTTTAGCCTCTATGGGAGCTTTTTTAGGAGCTGCTCTTGGATTAATTTCTAATTTAGGAAAAGAGTTTTTTTGGAGGGGAGTGCTTTTTGAAAAGTGGAAAGAAAAGGGCTGGTGGAAAGGGTCTTTAATGATTGGATTTTTTTCAGGCGTTTGGTTTCTTCCTTTTTATCTATATTCAAGTTGGAAAATCCCTGCATTTACTCCTTCTGGAGCTATAGCTATTCTTCCTTACTACCTTCTATTGGCCCCTATTTTCCAGTTTATTCGCATGCGATCGCAGTCAGTGCTCCCGGTGGCATTTTTTCAGGGGTTACTTGATACGTTAAACGGATGCATCCTGTTTTCGTTTATTCAACCCAATTTAAGTCTAGTTGGAATGACCGGAATAGCTGGATTGATTGTTTTAGTGGGATTCAATGCTTGCCTCTATCTTTATCTTTCTAATGGGGAGTCGCTTAAGGGGATTTTTTTACAAAAGTAAATCCCATAAAAATTGTGGGATCATACCCTTCTTCTATAAATGCTGAAGGGAAAAACCCGATAGTTAGCACCATTTTTTGAGAGGGGGTATTTGTTTTTCTAGCGAGAATATGGAATGTATTACATTTTTTATATCGCTCTAAAATATGGATAAAGCACTCTCTCGAAATTCTTTCTTGTTGCTTGTTTATTTTAACGCATGCTTGTCGAATATGGATAAAATCGGGGTAATTTCTTAAGTCAAGGATTCCGAATCCGACAAGTTCTTCTCCTTCGTAAAAAGAAAGCCATTCACAGTATTTTAAAGAGAGCAATCCATTAAATCTCTCTATTAATTCTTCTTTTTTGCAAGATTCCACTTTCATGAAGGCATCTAAAAAGAGCATCGAAAGCTTATCAAGATTAGAAAAATCATTAACTATACATTTAAAATTGCCCTCTGCAAAAGGGGTAAATAAGAAAACAGCACAAAAAATCAGTGAACGAATCATGGGGTTAGATTTTCCGTCAAAAATTCTGATCGATAGTAGCATCTAAACAATTCTTAACGCAATAGAGTTTAGCTAAAAACCCGCTTAATTTTGTCAAAAAAAGACTTTGATTGAGGGGAGTTTTGTGCTTTTTCTGTTTCACTAAACTCTGTAAGAAGACGTTTTTGCTCAGGCGTTAAATGAACAGGAGTTTCAACCATCACTTGAACAAGAAGGTCTCCTTTCCCATTTCCGTGGACATTGGAAAATCCACTTCCTTTGATTCTCAGAATTTTACCAGGCTGAGATCCTTCAGGAATGGTTAGTCTGTAGGTAGTTCCGTCTAGAGTGGGGATATCTTTTTTTGTCCCAAGAGCAGCTTCAGTAAAGCTGATCGGAAGGTCAAGAATGATATCATCGCCATTTCGTTTAAAAAGATCGTGGGGCTTTACTTGTATATATACATAAAGATCCCCGGCTGGACCGCCGCCTTCACCAGCATCGCCATATCCGCTCATTTTTAATCGCATGCCAGAGTCAATTCCGGCAGGTATGGTGATTTTTACCGTTTGTTTTTTCTTTATTTTTCCAGCGCCGTGACAAGAGCCGCAAGGTTTTGTAATAATCGTTCCAGATCCATGGCAGTAAGGGCAGTTGGAAGTCATGCTAAAAAAACCGCGCGTCTGTTGTAGTTGGCCTGAGCCACCACAGGTAGAACAGTGTTTTATATCGCTTTTCGAGTTAGCGCCTGTTCCGTCGCATTTTGTGCAATTAGCTAAATTTGTGATTTGAGCTTCTTTAACAACGCCAAGGGCAGCTTCTTCAAAAGAGATCTCTAGTTGGATCTTTTTGCTGGCCCCTGCTTGAGAA
>JBIIKD010000161.1:0-3244 GCA_044233345.1 Chlamydiia bacterium | reverse complement strand
ACCGTGAAGGTGGTGAAAGCGACTGCCGCCTCCGCCTCCACTACCACCAAATGCTCCCATAAAAGTTCTGAGGGCTTCTTCCATTGAAGAAAATCCAGCAGCTCCCGGGCCGCCACCACCCATATGGTGATTGCGTAGACCCTCTGATCCATATTGATCATAAATTTTGCGCTTATTTTCATCAGAAAGGGTCTCGTAAGCTTCAGAAACCTCTTTGAATTTTGCAGCAGCATCAACGTCATCCGGATTTTTATCGGGATGAAACTTGAGGGCTTTTTTGCGATAGGCTTTTTTAATCTCTTCTTGAGAGGCTCCTTTGGAGAGCTCAAGAATTTGATAATAATCGGTCATTGTTTTCTTAGACTCTTTTCTTTTTGTACTTTAGAGCTTGTTTTTGCTTATTTTTTTCGCGTACTGAAGGCTTGTCGTAAAACCGTTTGGCTTTAATTGTCTTCATTACCCCTTCTTTATCTAATTTCTTCTTAAGTGTGCGGAGTGACTTTTCAAGGGCTTCTCCAACGCGAACTTTAACTGTAATCATGAAAGCTTCATCCTAAATGTTGATTCCGTATATAGGTCCTCCTATTGTACATAAACCAAGTAAATAATTCCAATCTCAAATATTATTTTTACAGCTATATGTAGTATCGAGGGCTTTAGGATCAGCAAAATCTTTGGCTAAAAATCGAGAAATCAGATTGCCAAGAGAGGGGGGGGCGTCGCTAGAAAAAGAAATCAGGGGGATAAAAAGTGCGTAGGAAAGAGTTTTAGCTGTCATGACCCCGATTCGGGTTCCTGTAAAACTTCCAGGCCCGGTACAAATTCCAATAAAAGCAATTTTCTCTATTGTAAGATGAGAAGAATTAAGAAGAGAGTCGATAGCGGGAAGGAGAAAACTTGACTGATCGCGAACACTCGATCGTTCTTCAGAAATTAGCAGTTCATCTTGAAAAAGAGAGATATAAGATTCGCTTCCACTGGTGTTAATAAGAAGAATCCACATAAGTTTTGGTAAAAATCGTCGGTAAGTACGGGCAGGAAAATGCCAAGTTATTGAAGTTATTTGTGTATAAAATATCAGATAATGGTTTAATTAGGGAATAGATTTAAATAAATAAAAAAATATTCGAAAATACCTGTCGAGATGAGTTGTTTTTAACCGTTTTTTTTGATAAGGTGTTTTTCTTAATAATTGGAGGCTAAAGTGAGCGAAGAAGAGTTTATTGAAGAACCACAAGATCTTTCTGAGCTTTTGGGTATATCGCAAATCAAGAAATTGCAAGAGGCAAATCTCGATGAATATCCTGATAAACTTCCGATTATTCCATTAACAAATAAGCCCTATGTTCCTGGAATGGCTGTTCCTTTGATGATTGAGCCAGGCCCATTTTTTGAGATGTTAAAAGAACTATCAAAAATGGAGCAAAAATTCATAGGTCTTGTTTTAACAAAAGATAAAGACCAAGATATTTATGAAGCAGGTCTAAAGGATCTCTACGATGTTGGAGTGGTTGCTAGAATTCTTAGAATTATCAATATAGAGTCTGCTGGAGCCCAGGTGATTTTAAATATCGAAAGGCGCTTTAAGATTTCCAAAACAAAGGCTGAAAAAAAATCTAAGTATTTGATCGCTAAGGTGAAATATCATAGAGAAGAGATTCCTGCAGGACAAAAAGATATCGTAGTTGCCTATGCGAGCAATTTGATTAAAACAATCAGAGAATTAATCACCTTAAATCCTATTTTTAAAGAAGAGCTCCAAATCGTTCTTAGCCATTCAGAATTTGCTCAGTCTTGGAAGCTTTGTGATTTTGCTGTAGCATTGACAACGGCTTCAAGAGAAGAGATGCAAGAGATTTTATCGACATTTAATCTTGTAGAAAGGATGGAAAAAGCTCTTGTTCTTCTGAAAAAAGAGCATGACATCAGTAAATTACAAGCGATGATCAATCAAAAAATTGAAACGACAATATCGAAAAATCAAAGGGAATACTTTTTAAGAGAGCAATTAAAAGCTATTCAGAAAGAATTAGGAATGGCTAAAGATGATAAAACTTTAGACATTGAAAAATTCAAAGAGCGTGCTTTAAAGCTGAAATTTTCTCAAGAAGCGCAAAAAGTTTTCGATGAAGAAGTGGATAAATTGAGTGTTCTTGACGTCCAATCTGCAGAATATTCCGTTGTTCGAAATTACCTCGACTGGATTACTGTTCTTCCTTGGGGAATTGAAGATAAAGAAAATGACAATTTAGCAACTGCAGCTAAGATTTTGGATGAAGATCATTATGGTCTAGAGGATGTTAAAGAGCGTATTCTTGAGTATATTAGCGTGGGTCTTTTAAGAAAAACAGGGACAAAAGGGTATATACTTTGTCTTGTTGGACCACCTGGCGTTGGAAAAACAAGTATAGGAAAGAGTATAGCGCGCGCTCTTGGAAGAAAATTTTATCGATTTTCTTTGGGGGGGATGAGAGATGAGTCTGAAATTAAAGGGCATAGAAGAACGTATGTAGGTGCAATGCCTGGAAAATTGCTTCAAGCATTAAAACATACAGAAGTAAGTAATCCTGTAATTATGCTCGATGAAATTGATAAAATAGGTTCGAGTTATCAAGGGGATCCTGCATCTGCATTGCTCGAAGTTCTTGATCCTGAGCAAAATGATGAGTTTTTAGATCACTATCTTGATTTGCGATTTGATTTGTCAAACATCCTTTTTGTCGTAACGGCAAATTCTACAGATACCATTCCTGCAGCGCTAAAAGATCGAATGGAAATCATCCGTCTTTCAGGATATATAGAATCAGAAAAAATTCAGATTGCAAAGCGCTATTTGATTCCAAAAAATCGAAAAGAATCTGGGTTAAAGGCAACTGATATTGTCTTTAAAACAGAAGCGCTTCATCAAATCAGTCAAGCTTACTGCCGAGAAGCTGGAGTCAGAAATTTCGAGAAAGCGTTAAAGAAAATTATGCGTAAAATAGCGATGGAAAAAGTACAAGCTTCTGAGAAAAAAGGCGCTAAGAAAGGGGATGAGAAAAAAACTGATATTGGCGTTAAGGAAATAGATAAATATCTAGGAAAGCCGATTTTTACCTCAGAAAGATTTTATGCTAAAGAAAGGTTAGATGGAGTTGCAACTGGCCTTGCTTGGACAGAAATGGGGGGGGCGCTTCTTTATATTGAGGCAGTCAAAAATAAGGGAAAAGATAAGTTAAAGCTAACTGGTAATGCAGGAGATGTT
>JBIIKD010000059.1:0-8214 GCA_044233345.1 Chlamydiia bacterium | reverse complement strand
ATACGAAATATTGGGGGCCTTATCGTCTGCGATTTTATTGACATGCGCTCAAGAAAAAATCAACGCCGTGTTTTAGATCGACTTAAAGAAGCGATGAAAGATGACTCTGTTAAATGCACTATATTGGGAATGAGTGAATTTGGACTTGTTGAAATGACAAGACAACGAAATCGGGAATCACTCACCCAAACGCTTTTTTCTGAATGCCCTTATTGCTTTGGAAAAGGAATGATTAAAAATTTCGAAAGCATTTCTATAGAGCTGGAAAGAGCCCTTAAATTGATCATTCAACAAGAACAACAATTTGCTTTAGAAATTGTTGTACACCCTGAACTCAACCATTTCTTAGAAAAATTTGATAAAAGCTATTTAGAAAAAATGGCTAATAAATTAAATGCTAATCTATCATTTAAAACGAATGACATGCTTCATTTAAATGATTTTGAGATCTATTCAACGACTAACGGACAAAGAATTGAAGTATAGTTCTATTAAAGAAATTCTGGCTCATTTTGAAAAAGACTATCCCAACAAAAGTTGGAAATTGCTAGAACCCTTTCTTTTTACTATTGAAAGTGCCTCTAAAAAGAAAAAAATTCCAGAGCAACAATTTTTTGCCGCAATTCATCAGTACTGCACCTTAATTGCTCATCAAATTCTTCATCCTTGCGCTTTCGAATGTCATCATAAAGCTATACGAGCTCCTATAGATTACTTAAAAGTCGGAATTGATTTATTCACTCCACTTATTGATTTTCAAAATTCTGAATTACGTGGAATAGAAAATGTAAGAAAAATTGCAGATTATATTGCTAAAGGTGAAAATGTAATTCTCTTTGCAAATCATCAAATTGAAGCAGATCCATTAATGCTTTATTTTCTTTTAGAAAAAGAATTTCTTCCACTTACAGAAAAAATGACTTTTGTTGCAGGAGAGCGAGTTCTTACAGATCCCTTAGCAGTTCCTTTTAGTTTAGGGTTTCACTTATTCTCAGTGTATTCAAAAAAATATTTCGACTCTCATCCAACGCGAGTAACAGAGATGAAAGAACATAATCACAAATCGGTACTTGTAATCTCTCAAGAACTCAATGAAGGGGGGACTTGTCTTTATATAGCCCCAAGTGGGGGTAGAGATAGACGTAACAGTAGCGGCCTTATTGAAGTGGCTAAATTTGATCCTCAAAGCACAGAGCTTATGTATCTTCTTGGACGCCGCTCAAAAAAACCCACTCATTTTTTTCCTCTTGCGATGTCTACGCATGATATCCTTCCACCTCCAACCTCTCTTCAAATAGATCTTGGAGAACATCGTATAAGTCAAGAATCCCCGATCTATCTTCACTTTGGAAATGAACTTGATATGGAGCACATCCCTCCTTCTGAAAATTCGCACATTCCAAAAAAAGAAGTGCGAGCCCACTTTATCTGGAAGCTTGTATGCGATATGTACAAGCAGTTTCCCAAAACATAACTGATAAAGCCCCTCTAAAATCTCTATTTATTCAACGAAAATAAACAAAAGACGAAGGCCAAGGGTCAGACCAATAAAAACCGACGCCCCCGTTTAAATTTTTTTCTATTGAGCTAACTCCTTTAACTCTGGGATTTCTTGAAGCCGTGGACTAGCAAAACGAATTGCGTTTGGATTTTTTTTAACCGCAATCAACACAACATGATAGTTATCATGCATTTGTTTACTAACAAATTCAAGCGCCAATCCATTTTGTTTAACAGAATCCTTCACGACGATATAATTGTTTGTAAAATATTTACCAATAGTCGCAATTTTTAATCCATTTTCGCGAACAGCTTTAAGGACGTCATTCATCGATTTATTCGGCGACTCGCTAAGAACGTCTATTTCCATCGGATCAACTATTATACTCTCAACTTCGGTCTTTGGATTGCCTTGCCCAACAATCACTGAATTTTCTTGATAAGCAAAGATTGAATGCCTGTCGTTATATTTACTAATATTTACAAATCCAGAAATAGAAAAAATAAGATTTCCAATCAAGGGGATCAAAAGAATTGTAAAACTTAAAAAAGACTTTTGATCTAAATAGGTATAATAGTGATTATTACGAATAAACTCTTTATTCATACATGGAATAAAAAAACATTTCTGAGGCAAATTTATTAGGTTCGAAAATGTGCTAAAAAATGGAACGTAATTAACCGCACGATCAACATGCACCAAACAACTATTAATATTATTAAAAATATATAAATTGCTTAATCTTTTTTAAATACAAAAAAAATATAAACAAACATCGTTTATTTATAAATTATTTTCAAAAAAACACGCTGTTTTATTACTAATCCCGAAATTCACAACCTGCTTTTTTACTCACTTTTAAATTCAAAAGATCTATTAAAAAATTGAATTGGTTTTCCATAAATTACCAACTTTAGGTTATACTCTAGATAAATCAAAAAAAGGGTTGCCTAATGAGAACTTCTCTTTCATCAGTTTTTGCATGCATGTTAGCTTTGGGGGTTGTTACGGCCTCATCCTATGAAACAGTTGATGATAAGAACCCACTCATTTTTCGATCCCCCTCTTTACATAGTGTAAAGACAAAAAAAATCAGATTAAAAAATGGGCTCGAGGCGTACATTATTTCAGACTCGCAGGCCAATAAATCTGCAGCATCCCTCTCTGTAGAAGCTGGGTCTTGGGATGATCCCTTAGCTTATCCAGGAATGGCCCATTTTTGCGAACACATGCTCTTCATGGGATCTAAAAAATACCCAGATGAAAATACATTTTTCAAAAAGGTTCTTGATAATGGAGGGAATGCTAATGCATACACTGCTCCAGATCGTACAGTCTATATGTTTTCCTCTGATCATGCCCCTTTTAATTCTACACTCGATGTATTTGCTCAATTTTTTATTGCCCCCCTTATGAAACAAGAATCTGTAAATAGAGAGCTCTTAGCGGTAAATCAGGAATATTCAAAAAGCATTGAAAATGATCCCTGGCGTCAGTGGATGATTTTTAAAGAAACGGGAAATCAAAGCCATCCTAATGCGAAATTTAGCACAGGAACAAAAGAGACTTTATCAATTATTCCTCTGTCAACTCTTCATGACTGGTTTAAAGGGCATTACAATGCAAATAAAATGCATTTAATCATTCTTACAAATCAAGATATCAACGAAATGGCAAAAATAGTAGGAGATACTTTTTCCCCTATTTGTAATTCCACTCCATCAATTAGACCTGTTGAACCTATTTCTTCTCCTGACCAAAAAGGTCATATCGTTTTTATTGAACCAATACAAGACTTAAGAACACTTTCAATTGCCTGGGAAATGCCGACTCACTTAGGGGCTGATAAAGAAAGCAAGGCTCCAAATTTAGTGGCTTATGCTTTAGGACATAAAGGAAAATCAAGTCTTTTTGAGTCTTTAAAAGAAGCAGGGCTTGCAGAAAATCTTTCCGCTCAAGTTGAACCAATTGGAAAAGGATCTTCTTTTATTAGCCTTGAAATCTCTCTTACTAAGCGCGGGATCACCCAACTAGATTCTGTAATCGAGTATGCGTTTATTGCCATTAATGACCTTAAAAAACAAAAATTTCCACACTATATTTTCACAGAATATAAGAAAATGGCGGAACTAAATTTCGAATGGCAATCTCGCTGCGATGAATTTAGACTTGTTTCTTCTCTCGCCGATGCAGCTATAGAAGAGCCTATTGAGACGTTTCCCTATAAAAACACTTCGATTTCTACCTTTAAACCTGCTTTTATTAAAGAAGTTCTAAATGAAATGACTCCAAATAATGCTCTTTTTACAGTAGTCGCCCCAGCTTTTCTTACAAAACAGTCTTCAAATAGACAAGAAAAATGGTTAGGAGGAAAATATTCTATTGTCAAAATTGATGAAGAACGACTCGATCTATGGGCAAATATGGATCCAATTGATTCTATCACAGTGCCTTCACAAAATCTTTTTATTCCCTCTAAACTTTCTTTACTCTCCACTGTCCAAGAAAAAGAGGTATTTGAACCAACCTTAATTTCTGACGATGATGGGGGCAAATGCTATTTCTTACAAGATCACTACTATCTTGTTCCTGAAGCTTCCATTCAACTTGGAATTAGATCTCCTCTAATCAATCCAAACACTCGCAGCATCACTCTTGTGGATCTTTATTTAATCCACTTACAAAAATCTCTTTCTTCGAATTTAAGTGAAGCAAGACGGGCTGGGTTTGATATTTCATTCTCACAAAACAACTCTAAAATTTCTATTTGCACCTCTGGGTATGATGAAAAAACTCCTCTTTTAATTAGCAGGATTACTAAAGAACTTGGGACCTCCCTTCCTAATCGAGAAGAGTTTGAATTATATAAAGAAGATCTTCTTAGCAAATACGAAAACCAAGAAAAATGCATTCCCTATTTGCAAGCAAAACATCTTCTCGATAGCGTCCTTATAAATGACGCTCCCCTTGGAAATGAACTTTATACAACTCTTCAAAAAATATCCTACGAAGATTTTACTTCTTTCTCTGAACAACTTTTTACGAAGATATACATAGAAGGGGTAATCTCTGGAAACCTAAGCGAATCAAGTGCAAAAAAGATCTGGAATACCATTAAGGAAAACCTCTCTTCTACAGGCTATCCTACTGAAGATCATATAAATAGAACCGTTTTAGTTCTTCAAGAAGGGAAAGGACCCTTCATAATCGAAAAAAGCTCTGAGATGAAGGGAAATGCCTCTATTTTACTTCTACAAATGGGCCCCGCTTCATTTGATAACATTGCTACACAAAAAATTCTGTCGAGTGTCTTACGCGAATCCTTTTTCGATACCCTAAGAACGAAACAACAAACAGGCTATATTACACAAAGCTGGCTTCAAGACATAGACAATCAACTTATTCTCTTTTTTGGTGTGCACTCAACCACTCACAACCCATCAGAACTTCTCGCTCGGTTTGAACTCTTTCTTGAGGACACCCATCGAGACCTAGAAGCAAATATCCCTATCGAACGCTTTAACTCTCTTAAAGAAACGCAAATTCTTGCCTACAGCAAGCCTCCTCATAATCTTCAAAACAAAGTAGAGCTGCTTTATTATCTAGGTTTTGAAAAAGAGGGGGATTTTCTAAGACGTCAAAAAACGATCCAATCCCTTCAAAATCTCTCCTACGAACAATTTATTACGCAAGCTCGATCTGGTCTCTCTAGGGAAAATACCCGCCGCCTTGCGACTCTCATTTCAGGAACTGAAGATCCTCAAACTTCGCTCACCTACACGGTGATCTCCCCTGAAGAGGCGCGCTCTCTACAATCTGGATCACTTTCCCTTCGATAAGATCCATTTTGAGTTTTTATAGTGTTTTAAATTTACTTTGATAATTTGGTTAGAAGAAATGAGATTAACGCCAAATTATCAAATAAAATTTAAAAAACTATAATCTTGGAGTGGAAAAAAGGAAATCTTCTCTCCCAAGGCGTATACTCTAAGTTAGCTACCTATTCGCTATAATCCCTTAAGTAAATAGGTAGCTTGGCAGGGGGTCACCCAAAATTCAGCTTAGGCAAAATGCCCGATCAAAAAATTATTTCTAAGAATTAGACTCTTATTCCATTTTCATGTTGTGATATACAGAATCAATGTCATCTAAACCCTCTAACCACTCAATTAGGGCTAAATTTTTTTCTTCATTTTCTTTATTACAATCAACTGTTGCTTTAGGAAACATCTCTATCGTGAGTTCTTCTGCTTTAAATCCTTTCTCATCCATTGCTCCCTTTACTTGATATAAGAGATCTGGAGGTGTAAGAATCACATATTGCTCATCTTCCTCTTCAAAATCCTCTGCTCCTGCATCAGAAACGGTCATAAAAAGAATATCTGAATCTACCCCTTTCTCTTTTTTTACAAGAATCATTCCCTTTCGATCAAATTGAAAGGTAACAGCCCCAGGAGTTGCTATACTTCCGCCACGCTTGTTAATTGCAATACGAACATCTGAAGCCGTCCTGTTTTTATTATCTGTCATTGCTTCGCATATAATTCCAACTCCGCCATGACCGTAGATTTCATAGATAATTTCATCATAATTTCCTTGATCGGCAGCGGATGCTTTTTTGATGTTCCTTTCAATATTATCACTGGGAAGATTCACCTCTTTTGCTTTTTGTATAACAAGCCGCAATTTAGCATTTGTTTTAGGGTCAGGTCCCCCTTGGTTTACTGCTACAATGATCTCTTTTGTGACGCGAGAAAACATTTTTCCTTTTTTCGCATCTGCCCTTTCTTTTCTATGTTTAATATTTGCCCACTTACTATGCCCAGCCACGATTCACCTTGTTTTTGTTAAATCTAATTGCATAAATATTTTTGCATGATAAGTTCCATCTGGATCTTTTAAAAAACGCTCATGTTTTCCGTATTCAACAAATCCAACTCTTCGATAAAGATTGATTGCAGGATTTCCCTCATATACTTCTAAATGAATAAGCTTCATTCCATATACATCTCGCGCTTCTTGAATCAAATGGTTTAACAACTTAAAACCAATTCCTTTTCCTCTGTGCTCCTCTCCAACAACGATCGCAAATAAACTCTGATAACGAAGTTTTTCAAATGCATTTACATAAAGTATCGCCATTCCCATAGGAATATTATCCACTTCTGCGGTATATGCAGAATTTTTTCTTGCGTAATAGAGCCAAACTTTACTTGCATCTTGTACTTCAGGCAAATTACTCATAGGGAAAAAGCCTAAAACAACTGGATCCATTAACCATTTTGTCAAATAAAACAAATCAGCTTCCACAAGAGTTCGAATGGAAATTTCTTTTTCCTTAAACTGCTCTTTTCCTTTTCTAATTGTTTTCAAATAAGGATCTCCTAAAGTTGCGTTTCCAAAATGATTCTTGCTTTAAAGCATTCTGGAAATTTGACAAAATTCTCTTGTTGCACTACTTCTTCGAATCCATTTTTTTCAAGAAGGCCAATAATAGGGGATCCTTCAAATACTTCACAATGCATCGACTCTAATCTAAACCTTGTTTTAGCCAAATGTTTTAAGTTTCGTAAAAGAGAGCCACCAACACCTTTTCTTTGATACTCAGGCGCCACTACCATATAAAACATACACAAATGAGAAACTTTAATATAAGGCATCAAAAAAAGAGTTCCCACCCCAATGGTTTCCCCATGATAGGTCGCTGTTAAACTGCTTTTATGGCGAGAAAAACCAACCCAATTTCTTACAAAAACATCTACATCTACGTCAGAGGATGGGGGATACCATAGCCTTGTTGCCTCATCTAACAGCCACTTTTTTACAAAAGGCTCTTCGCTAGTTGCAGAAAACCGGATATCGTATCCTCCCTCTTGGATTAAACTTGAGCCCATGATGTTTACCCAAATTGTTTTAAGTATGTATTGATAAAGCCGTCTATTTCACCATTCATTACAGCTTCTATATTCCCCTCTTCATACTTTGTCCGAGTGTCTTTTACAAGGGTATATGGCTGAAATGTATAACTTCTTATTTGAGAACCCCAAGAAATCTCCCTTTTTTCTTCATTCAATTGATCTAAAACCTTTCTTTTTTCCTCCAGTTTCCTTTCATACAACTTCGCCCGAAGCATCTTTAAACACATTTCCCTATTTTGAATCTGGCTTCTTTCATTTTGACAAGTTGCAACAATTCCTGTTGGAATATGAGTCATCCGCACTGCTGAATCTGTTGTGTTTACGTGCTGACCACCAGCTCCTGAAGATCTATAAGTATCTGTTTTAATCTCATCTGGCTTGATATCTACTTCTATGCTGTCATCGATTTCAGGGGTCACTTCAACTGATGCAAAACTTGTATGCCTTTTTGCATTGCTATCGAATGGGGAAATTCTAACTAATCTATGAACCCCTTTTTCCGCTTTTGAATATCCATACGCGTAAGGTCCGGTGATTTTAAATGTGATATTTTTAATACCAGCCACATCTCCATCTAAACGATCAATTTCTTCGCACTTCCAACCTCGTCTTGCAGCAAAACGCTGATACATCCTTGCAAGCATTTGCACCCAATCACAAGATTCCGTTCCCCCAGCCCCCGCATTGATGCTTAAATAACAATTTGTTGGGTCAAGCTCTCCCGATAACATCTTTTTAATTTCTAACTGATCTAATGTTTTTTCTAACTTAGAAAGTTCTTTTACAAGCTCTGAC
>JBIIKD010000058.1:0-8233 GCA_044233345.1 Chlamydiia bacterium | reverse complement strand
CAGATAGTCTGAACATGAAATAGGTACCCAATTAGGTGTAAATTTCAAGCGCTAGCTGTTAAAAAAACCCAAATCTTGAATTATTCCTTCTATAAAATAGGAGACCTCTTTCGAAACTGAAAATTGGAACAATCTTCAGTTTCGAAAGCGGTCTATTATAAAAACACCATCGATTCTGTTTGTTTTTTAGCGCATCTTACACCTGTCGCAAGATGTGTTTATTTCTTTTTTTGGCAAGGGAAAAAAAGGTTTTTTTTTCTCTGGACTTTTAGCCTTTCGATACAATATATAGTGGTGACAACAGAGAAAACTACCAGATGTGGTGTTTTAGATTTGTTCTGGCAAACCATAACAAAGGCATAACTAAATGAAAAAAGAGAAAACAATAGAAATGAAAAATGATATTGATAATTGCAACAAGGAAGATTTTGTAATGTTATCTGAACTAGCATCTGAATTCGTGGAAAAAAATCCAAAAACTCCTGATTTATCCTCCCTTACGGTAGTAAAAAGAGGAGGCAGCATCGTCCCCTTTCATGCAGAACGAATTGAAAAAGCAATTGAGTCTGCCTTTAGAGATGTAAAAAAAATTGATCGCTCAGCTTCCCTTCCTGAAGCTTTGTCAACTATTGTAAAAAGACTTACTTTTCTTGTCATAGAAAGAGCGTTTGAACTTGGAAAAAAAGGGGTGGCATTAAGCGTCGAAGGACTTCAAGATATTGTAGAAGTCACTCTAATGAAAAACAGTTTCCATGACATCGCAAAAGGATACATTCTCTATCGGGAACAGCGGGCAGAAGCTCGAGAAAACGCCCCTTCTAATATTCGTATTTATCGAAATGATGGAGCTACAAAAGTACGCTTCAATCCAATGAAGATTACTTCAACGATTGAGAATACGTTTAGACGAGTTCATGAACTTGGTGATTTACCAACACCTGTAGAAATGATTCAAAGTGTCAATTTATTGTCACAAAAAGTAATTGAACGGGTTGTAGAAATAAATGCTTCTGGAGTTACTTTGAATCTTCAGATGATTCAAAATTGCATCGAAGAAATTTTGATGAAAGATGGATATTTCCTTGAAGCAAAAGACTATATCCTTTTCCGCAGTGAAAAAGAGAAAAGAGAAAGCGCTACAGTGCATCACAGCGCTGTCCTTCCAAAAACGTCAAAAGATAAAAAAGAACGCTCTTTCTCTGTTTTATCTGAAGATGGCTCTACTAAAGTGGTTCATGAATCAGCAATACGACAAAGAATCTCTTTTGCATCTCGAGGACATGAAAATTCAGTTTCCACAGAATCTTTATTTGAATTTACCTGCATGAATTTTTATGAAGGGATGAAAGAAGAGGATATTGATTCTGCTTTGATCATGTCTGCAAGAGCTAGAGTTGAAATTGATCCAGCCTATTCTATTGTTACTTCTAGATTTCTTTTAGATAAACTCTATAGAGAAACAATGGAAATTTCTGCTTTGGATCCTCAACTAGAAACAACTTACAGAAGTTACTTCCCTAAATATATTAAAATGGGAATCTCTGTAGATCGACTATCTAAAGAACTTCTTGATTTTGATTTAGAAAAATTAGCTTCTGCTCTTGTTTTAGAGCGCGATGACCTTTTTCAATATTTAGGACTACAAACTCTCTATGATCGCTATTTTATACACAATAATGGCAGAAGACTAGAGTCTCCTCAAATTTTTTGGATGCGAGTTGCTATGGGACTTGCTCTTCGCGAAGAAAAGAAAAATGAACGAGCAATTGAATTTTACCATATTCTATCTCAACTCCTTTACACTCCCGGAACTCCAACATTATTTAACTCAGGAACTCCACATTCTCAGTTAAGTTCTTGTTATCTTTCCACAGTGGAAGATGATCTAGTGCATATTTTTAAGGTAATCTCTGATGATGCTCAATTATCTAAATGGGCAGGAGGACTTGGAAATGACTGGACATCTGTACGAGCTACTGGCTCTTTAATTAAAGGGACCAATGGAAAATCTCAGGGGGTTATTCCTTTCTTAAAGGTTGCAAATGATACAGCTGTTGCTGTTAACCAAGGGGGAAAAAGACAAGGTGCATTATGTTCTTACTTAGAAACATGGCACTTAGATATTGAGGATTTCCTTGAACTTCGAAAAAACACAGGGGATGAAAGACGACGTACCCATGATATGAATACAGCAAACTGGATCCCAGACTTATTCATGAAACGGGTCCTTGAGAATGGGTATTGGACACTTTTTACTCCAAGTGAAACACCTGATCTTCATGATCTTTATGGAAGCGCATTCGAAAAACGCTACCTAGAATATGAAGCAATGACAGAAAAAGGAGAAATTCGCCTCTTTAAAAAAATTGATGCAACAACTCTTTGGCGAAAAATGCTTAGTATGCTCTTTGAAACAGGTCATCCTTGGATTACATTCAAAGACCCATCAAATATTCGCTCTCCTCAAGACCATAAAGGGGTTGTTCACTGCTCGAATTTATGTACAGAGATTTTGCTCAATACTTCAAAAGAAGAAGTGGCTGTTTGTAACATCGGATCGATCAATCTTCTTCGCCACTTAAAAGATGCAAAACTTGATGAAGAGAAACTAAAAACAACGATTCGAACAGCAATTCGGATGCTTGACAACGTGATTGATATCAATTTCTATGCTGTAAAAGAAGCAGAAGCTGCAAATACAGCCCATAGAGCAATTGGTCTTGGAATTATGGGACTACAAGATATTTTGTATACGATGAAAGTGAGTTTTGCGTCTCATGAAGCTGTAGAACTATCTGATAAAATCATGGAACTTGTCTCTTATTACGCAATTTTATCCTCCTCAGAGCTTGCAAAAGAACGAGGCACATACTCTAGCTATAAAGGGTCTAAGTGGGATAGAGGACTTCTTCCAATTGACACTATTGATCTATTGGAGAAAGAGCGAGGAATGGCAGTCAATATGGATCGTAATATGCGCCTTGATTGGGAACCTGTTCGAGATGCTGTCAAAAAATATGGAATGCGTAACTGCAATACAATGGCAATTGCACCAACAGCCACAATTGCAAATATTGTAGGGGTTTTCCCATCAATTGAGCCTCCTTATAAAAATCTCTACGTAAAATCGAATCTTTCTGGAGAGTTCACTGTTCCAAATGGCTATTTAATTGAAGAATTAAAAGCTCTTGGACTTTGGGATGAAGAGATGCTCGATGACCTTAAATACTATGATGGTTCATTAAAAGAAATTGATCGCATTCCAGATGCAATCAAACAGCGCTACGTCACAGCTTTTGAGATCGACCCAGAGTGGGTACTTGAGAGCGGATCTAGAAGACAAAAATGGATCGATATGGGACAATCTCTTAACCTCTTCCTAGCTGAACCAAGTGGGAAGAAGCTTCATGAGATGTATGTACGAGCTTGGAATCTAGGTCTTAAAACAACCTACTATCTAAGATCACTCGGTGCTACACAGGTTGAAAAATCAACAACAGATATCAATAAAAGAGGCCTTCAACCTAGATGGATGAAAAATGCTTCTGCATCGAGCAATATTCAAGTTGTCCGTGAACCAGCAAAACCAAAGGCTTGTTCGCTACAAAATCCAGAATGTGAGAGTTGTCAATAACGATTATTAAGGAGAACTATAAATGGAATTAACAACAGAAAAAAGCCCTACAAAACGGGTGAATGTCGAAGAAAAACGACTCATCAATTGTACACAAGTAGATGTCAATCAATTGATGCCTCTCAAATATAAATGGGCGTGGGAACACTATCTATACGGCTGCGCAAACCATTGGATGCCTTCAGAAGTGCCGATGGGCAAAGATATTGAAATGTGGAAATCAGGAAATCTCTCTGAAGCGGAGCGTCTTGTAATCATGCGTAACCTTGGGTTTTTCTCCACAGCAGAAAGTTTAGTGGGTAATAACATTGTTTTAGCAATTTTCAAGCATATCACGAATCCAGAAGCTAGGCAGTATTTACTCAGACAATCTTTTGAAGAAGCGATTCATACACATACGTTTCACTATATCGTTGAATCTTTAACCCTTGATCCGGGTGAAATTTTCAACATGTACAATGAAATTGATGTCATAGCAGCGAAAGACAATTTTGAAATGAAATTAACTGCAGGCATTCTTGAAGATGGGTTTACAACAGAAACCTTTGAGGGTGCGCAAAAATTCCTAGAGAATTTGATTGGATATTACATCATTATGGAAGGGATTTTCTTCTATAGCGGGTTTGCTATGATTTTATCACTCCATCGCCAAAATAAAATGACGGGTATTGGAGAGCAATTTCAATATATTTTGCGAGATGAGACGATCCACTTAAATTTTGGAATCGATCTGATTAATGGAATTAAAGAAGAAAACCCAGAGCTTTGGACAAAAGAATTTCAAGATCATATCATTCATTTAATTGATGAAGCTGTTGAGCTTGAAATTGCTTACGCTAAGAGCTGCCTTCCTTCTGGAATTTTGGGTCTTACAGCTCCCATGTTTGAAGAATATGTGGGATATATTGCAGACCGAAGATTGGAAAGAATCGGACTAGGCGCGCGTTACAAGAAGAAAAATCCATTCCCTTGGATGAGTGAAGTGATGGATCTCGGCAAAGAAAAAAACTTCTTTGAGACCCGAGTTAATGAATATCAATCCTCTTCTAATTTAACTTGGTAAAAAAAGCTTTATTCCCCGATACTGTACTATTATAAAGATTAGGTATCGGGGATTTGTACGTCTCATGCTTGAAGAATTTGGGTTTTTCAGAGCCGGCGCGCTAGATTTAAAACAGGCAAAGCCGGTCGCTAAGCAGCCCGCTATTATTATAGGCACAATGCAGCGAGTTTTAAAGGTAAAGATGCAGGCGTTGAAAAAACCAATTCTGCAATTAGGAGGTGTATAAATGAAAAAAGGAGACCTTTATCGAGGATTTTCGGTTGTGCGTAAAAGTCACATCGATGAGATCGATATTCATGTATTAGAACTTGAGCATGAAAAAACTGGCGCCAAAGTAATTCATGTAGAAGCAGATGACAAAGAAAACCTTTTTGCGATCGCTTTTCGAACCTATCCATCAGATGATACTGGGGTTGCCCATATCCTTGAGCACACAACTCTTTGTGGATCTAAAAAGTTTAAAGTGAGAGATCCCTTTTTCTCTATGCTACGACGTAGCAGTAATACATTCATGAATGCTTTTACAGCAAAACTTTGGACTGCTTACCCTGCTGCTTCTTTAATTGAAAAAGATTTCTATAATTTATTGGATGTTTATCTCGATGCAGTGTTTAATCCACTCCTAAGGGAACTAAGCTTTCGTCAAGAAGGACATCGATTAGAATTTGAAACACATGATGACCCTACTTCTCCCCTGATGTTTAAAGGGGTTGTATATAATGAAATGAAAGGGGTATTTTCAAACCCTTCTTCAGCTTTTTGGAGACAATTAATCGCCGGTGTTTCTCCAAATCATCCTTATGGCAATGATTCTGGCGGAGTTCCAAAAGAAATCCCTAAATTAACCTATGAACAGCTCCTTCATTTTCATCATGAATACTACCACCCAAGTCGTGCTATTTTCTTTTTTTACGGTGATTTAGATCTAAAAAAACACCTCGACTTCATCGGTGAAAGAATTCTCGATCAGGCAGATAGACTACCTGCTATTGCCCCCCTTTCGAAACAACATCGTTTTCACGAGCGAAAAAGAGAAAGCACTTTTTATCCAACTCATGAAACAGATCTAAGTAAAAAGACCTTTATCGGATTTTCTTGGCTTACAATGGACATTAATGATCAAGAAGATCTTTTAGCTTTTACTCTTTTAGATTCTGTATTAATGGATACTGATGCCTCTCTTCTAAAACATAAATTGGTTAACTCTGGTCTTTGTATTGATGCCGATTCATCCCTAGATCCTGATGCAAAAGAAATACCCTATTCGATTGTTTGTAAAGGATGTGAAGCAGAAAATGCAGGCGCTCTCGAAAAACTTCTTTTTCAATCACTGCAAGAAATCGCACAAGAAAAAATCCCCCATAAATTGATCGAATCTTCGATGCATCAACTTGAATTCTCTCGAAGTGAAATCGGCTCTGATTACCAACCCTATGCCCTTGAAATTTTTGGAAGAACTATTCTTCCTTATATGCAAGGAGGACCTCTTCTTGAGGGTGTAAAAATCCACTCCCTTTTTGAAAAATTAGCAAAACTTGTGATTGAACCTGATTTCTTTTCAAATCTTATAGAAAAGTACCTTCTAAAAAATACACATATGTATAGATTGGTGATGCAACCAGACCCATCTCTTTTAGAAAAAGTCCAAAAAGAAGAAAGAGAAGAACTTGATGCAATTAATAAAAGCCTTTCTAAAAAACAAAAAGCGGACCTTGTCAAAGAAGCAGAAGAGTTAATTCTCTATCAAGAAACCCATGAAGAAAAATCTGTTGATTGCCTTCCTATTTTAAGCCTCAGCGATCTTCCCAAAGAAGTTTCTTACTATCCGATTAGTAAAGAGTATGTCGATGGACTTGCCATTTACCATCACCCTACCTTTACAAATCAAATTACCTATGTCGATCTTCTCTTTGACCTTCCTCAAATATCAGAAGAAGACCTGCCCTACCTTCGACTTTTTGCATCCCTGATCACAGAGCTTGGGGCGGGAGGAAGAAATTATGTAGATAACCTTCACTTTATTCAAGAGCATGTAGGTGGCGTATGGACAAATCTTTCTCTCAATGTCCAGCGATCAAATCCTAAAATCTGCTATCCAACAATTTCTATTTGCGCAAAAGCGCTAAGTCGCAAAAATGAAAAAATGTTCCACCTCCTAAAAGATTTTGTTCTATCACCTGATTTTAAAGATAAAGAAAGAATCAAAGAGTTAATTACTCAATCGCACTCAAGTCACCAACACCGCCTTAATAGCAGCGCAATTGGATACGCACTAAAAGAATCTGCTGCAGGATTTTCTTCATGGAATCATGTAAATAACATTTGGCATGGATTCCCTTATTATAAGTTTTTAGAGACTCTTGTAGAGAACTTAGAAGATAACTTGCCGATTGTGATCGAAAAATTTGAGCACCTTACAAAAACAATTTTCCATCTGAATAATCCCCATCTCATCCTTTCTTCAGATACAAAAACGTTTGATGAACTAGTAGATAAAAAATTCTATGGCCTTTCAAAATTTTCTGATGCCTCTGGATCGTTTCAACCTTGGGTAGAGTTCGCCCATCCAAAACCTGTTGCATCTATGATCAAAACGCTTGCTACACCGATTGCACATAATGCCCAGTCAATTTCAACAATCAACATGAACTCTCCCTACGCACATGCTTTAAAAATTGCAAGTTACCTCTTTGAAAATCTAGAAATTCATCTTCGCGTTCGAGAGCAAGGTGGAGCTTATTCCTCTGGAGTAAAATTTAACATACTTATTGGAAACTACCAATTCTATAGCTCACGTGATCCGAATATTTTCAGCACTTATTCAGCTTTTGAAGCCGCTGTAACAAGAATTGCAAGTGGCCAATTTTCTGAGCGTGATCTCCAAGAAGCCTGCCTTAGCTACATCCAAGATGTTGACCGTGTTGTATCCCCTGGATCTAGAGCATCTGTCACCTACTATCAAAACAAAGTAGGTCTAACAAAAGAAGTTCGGCAAGAATTTCGTGATAAAATTCTCAGAACAACAAAAGAAGAAGTCATTGAAGCTGTTAGAGAGTGCTTATTTCCGAAAATGAAATCTGGATGCGTTCGAGTATCCTATGCAAATAAAGAGCTCTACGACCGAGACGCACCTAAATTCAAAGAAGCAGGATACCCCCCTCTTCTGGAAACCTCTATCGACACAGTAATTTCATAATTACTTTCTCGATTGAACCTCTTTTTAATCTAAGACAAATCAAAATTTATTAAAAAAATTTTAATTCCTTTATATATAAACAATTACATTAAATAAACGCAATCATTTAATTATAAAATAATTAAAAATAGAACCTAATAAAGAATTGGGTAGAATAATAAAACAATAAACGATTATAATAAATTATAAAATAAAATATCGATAGGTTTTAATGAGCTCTTTAATTAATGGGAATAAATTAGAAATTAATACCAATAGACACCTTATTCAATTACCCCCCAATACCCCTCTTCAACCCTCTCCTGAACCACTCCCTTCATCCCCCCCCCTAATATACTCT
>JBIIKD010000057.1:0-8293 GCA_044233345.1 Chlamydiia bacterium | reverse complement strand
CCGCGCTTATTGCAAGTGGAAGAGATCATTTACTAAACACCCCTACACAAAAGGGGCAACCTAGAAGCCCGTCGACGGTCGTGAGATACATCGCCGCGATCAGCCATGTTTTTACTGTCGGGATAAAGGAATTTGGATGGGTGGAATCTTCCCCTGTTGCGAAGATCTCTAAACCAAGGGAGCCTGCGGGAAGAGTGCGCTTTTTAAGTGATGAGGAGAGGGAGAAACTGCTTGATGCATGCAAGGTGAGTGAAAGCCCCATCTTATATACTGTGGTTGTTGTGGCAATCAGCACCGGGATGCGTTGTAGTGAGCTAATGAACCTCATTTGGTCACAGATAGACTTTGCAAGGCAGCAGATTATTTTAGAGAAAACTAAAAATGGAACTTGTAGAACTATCCCCCTTGTAGGACTTGCTTTGGAGTTATTGAAAAAGCACCTTGAAGAGAGGGGGCTGAAAACACAGCTCCTTTTCCCGGGAAAGGTGGTATCAAAACCGATTGCAATTCGTAGGCCATGGCTCACAGCCTTAAAGAAAGCAGGAATTCAGGACTTCAAATTTCATGATCTGAGGCACTGTGCGGCAAGTTATATGGCAATGTCAGGGTCAAGTCTTGTAGAGATCGGAATTTTGCTTGGGCACAAGCGTTTGGAGGTCACAAAGAGGTACAGCCATCTTTCACAGAAGCATATTTCTAAAGTTGTAGAACGGATGAATCAGGAGGTGTTCGGATGAAGAAGAAAGTTTGCAGAAAAGGTTTTTTACTGGGGTATTGGAAGGGGGAGAGGGTGGCATTAATTCCAAAATATCATCCTGATAGTAAGTCTGAGGATTACGTAATAGAGGAGGTTGAAGTAAAAAATGGAGATTTGTATCCAAGGATTATCGATCCATCTACAACAACGCTTTCAGAAATTAGAGAAGTCTGTGAGTATAATGATCGGCCTTTTTGGTGGATTACGGGCATTAATCCTCGAAATCCAGAAGCAACCAAGATCCAACCAAATTTCACTTTAGGACAAGCGATTGAGTATTTCATAACCTTCAAGAGCGCTGGAACTACCACAGCTCAATACAGAAGGATATTCAATGATCTGATTAAGCAGAAGATTCTTGATCCAGGTATGCTTGTAGGACAATATGAAGAACTATTCGATCATGTTAGGTCCTTGGTTTTGAAGCTATCTGATGGCAAGACTTATAATGATAAGGTTTTCAATATTATTGTATCCTTTCATGGTTATCTTTCGGGCAAGTCTATTTTTTCGAGAAAAAAGGATACAATAATGATTGATCACGCAGAAACAATTGAAAAGGCAATTGCTCAATTTATTGCTTTTGAAGAGGATGAGAAAGTACGCGATGATTATAGGCGAGTGTTCAGAGCATTTTTAGGGGCTGGGTTTTTTGAATTAGCAACAACTGTGGGTTCCTACAAAGCAGATATTGAAGCTATTGATTTTAGCATTGAAATATTTCTTACATCGAGGATAAATGCAAAAGAAGAATATTTAATTTTTCAGTTGTTTCATACATTGCTGTTTCATGGTCGAAGCAAGCCTAAAAAATATAAAAAAGCAAAGTTGAAAAAGTTGCCTTGTCAAGAGGACTTAGAGCATTTTTTTCGGGTGTTAGGAGAAGAGCATATGTTTTCAGAATTAATCGCTCGTATTCTCTGGTTTCTCAATCGTGAGGTCTATGAAAATCCTGAGGAAAGGGGTTATGTGGTAACTTTGGAAATGATCAGAAAATTGAAAATAGAAAATCTTATTGTGACGAGTGAATCAGTTGCATTAAATGTGCAAAATATCTACTTTCCACTGTTCATTACGAGCTATCTTCCAACAGAGCTTTTTCAACGCATTTTTCAGCTGTCTCAACAGACGGACATGTATATTTTTCGAAACCGCAATGGTTCTCCGATAGATGATCGTCAAGTGGCTAGAAATTTTGCCATTGCAAGTAAGAAAGCGGGCTTAATGGAAAAATTGACCCCTAAGTACTTATGTTAAAAGTCCGATAACTGCGATTTCTGTCAAAAAAATCACTCCTCATCGACAATTGCCGCAAAACACATAAATAGGCAATTATCAGGAGGTTTATATGACAGCTGCCATGAAATATAAAAGCTTTCTTACCATGAAGCAGTGGTTAGAGAAATATCAGTCGATCCCGGAAGGGGGAATCCGGCATTTAATTTTCACAAACAGGAACAATTTCAACGCTCGGGTGGTAAAAAAGCTGGGCCGAAAAATTTTACTAGACGAAGAGGCCTTCCTAGATTTTATCAATGAACATTCAAAGGGATAGGAGGGAGCATGGATACACTAAGTGATCCATACCTACCCGAAGCTTTGAAATGTTTCAGAGATAAAAAGATTTGGGTAGGCATGGAAGTCGGAAGCGATGGTAAAAAACGGCCAATCAATCCATTTACTGGAGAGTTTGCTTCTTGTAATGATTCTAATACTTGGGGGACTTTTATTGAAGCAAAGAACACGCTTCAAGGAGACATTTCATCAAGGTATGCACCTCAGTATGTAGCAATTGCTCTTTCAAAAGATCTGGGCCTTGTTGTGATCGATTTAGATGGAGTTCGTAACCCAATAACGAGAGAAATAGAGCCTTGGGCAAGTGAAATTGTAGAGAAAATTGATTCTTATGCCGAAATTTCTCAGTCGGGGGAGGGAATCCACATTTATCTTTTGGGTGCCAAAACGACGACAGCATGTAGAGGTCAAAAGATTGAAGTTTATGATAGCGGTCGTTTTATGATGGTCACAAATAATTCTTTAGGTGAAGTGAGTCCCCTTCGAGAGGCTTCCAAAGAGCTTGAAGAGGTGTGTTTAAAGTACTTAGAAAAAAATCGACCTCATAGAATGCCTATAGATCACATAACTACATCTTCACCTATGGAAGACGAGGAAATTATAGAAAAAGCCTCTAATGCAAAGAATGGGGCTAAATTTAAGAGTCTTTATTTTGATGGAGAAATAGGAGCATATGGAGGGGATGAGTCGCGTGCAGATCAGGGTTTAATGAGTATATTGGTCTTTTGGACGCAGGATAAAGAACAGTTAGAAAGGATTTTTTCAAAATCTACACTGGGACAAAGAGACAAGTGGAATAAAAGGCAAGACTATAGAAGTAGAACGATCCAGGCTGCATTAGATGCCTGTTTAAAAGTTTATGAGTCTTCGCAAGAAAAAGAGAATATCCCATTGGAAGAGATCATTCAGGCCTATCATGACAATGAGGAGGGAGATGCCAGATTATTCATAAGATTGCATGGGGAAAATTATCGATTTGATCCTGTAGAAAAGGCATTTTATCGTTGGAACGGTACGTATTGGGGGGTTGATCGAAAAAAAAACCGATTTGAAGATATCAGAGATGTTGCTCAATATTATGAAAAAATGGATGTGGAAGATAAGACATTAAAACAAAAGCTACAAGCAAGGGCTTATGCTTTAAAGGGGAATAAACGCCTCAAGGATGTTTTAGAAGTATCCACACAGGGAGAAGGTGGGCTAACTTTTATAGGGGAGTGGGATAATATTCCGTACATTCTCCCGTGTGTAAATGGAATGATTGATTTACAAACAGGAAAGTTAACACCTTCCTCTGGAGTGTATCGATTAGAAATGTTTGTCCCACACAATACCATCCTAATGCCAAATGCCCTCTCTTTGAGCAATTCATGCGTGATATTATGATTGATGACATGGAGATGGTTGAATTTCTACAAAGATTGATTGGATACATGGTATTGGGAATGCCTGTTGAACACATTTTCGTAATTTTTTGGGGAGAAAATGGACGCAATGGAAAGGGAACATTTTGTCGCATTTTTCAAAAAATACTGGGCGCTTTTGCTAAAACATTCTCTCCAGAAATGATTCTTCTCCAAAGAAATCCGCCTTCTTCAGGAACTCCAAGAGCTGATCTTGTAAATTTACAAGGGGCAAGATTGGCGATATTTTCTGAAATTAATAAAAAGAGGGCTTTAGATCCAAGCCAAATTAAGAACTTGAGTGGAGGAGATGTAATTTCTGCAAGGGCGCTTTTTTCAAATGACATCAGAAATTTTACTCCTTCACATACACTACTCATCCAAACTAATTATAAACCAGAGGCCCCACCTGAAGATACGGCACTGTGGCGTAGAGCGATACTAGTGCCATTTGAGGCTGAATTTTGGCCAACTCCTAGTCAACCGCATCATAAGCCAATAGATATTCATCTAGAAGAAAAGCTCCTTAAAGAAGCGTCAGGCATATTAAATTGGTTAGTTCATGGATGTTTACAGTATCAGAAAAATGGGCTGGCTATTCCGCATAAGGTTCAATCTGCAGTTGCAAATTACCGAGAGGAAAATAATGGTATTGAGATCTTCTTAAGAGATCGTTGTGAAAAAATTCCTGAATTAGCTACTAAATGTACTGCATTCAGAGATAGCGTTAGAGGCTTTTGCACTGAAGAAGGGTATCACGTACCAACTTTTCCAGAGATTACTCAGTATCTTATCAGACAGGGATATCAGAAGAGCCATATGAACAAAGGGGACTATTGGAGAGGAATTCAAATAAAACAAACAGAAGAATGAAGTAAGTGATGCAATTTTCACAGATGTTTCGATCTTTTTTAATCTTCTTCAAACACTAAAGGAACTTTTATAACTAATTACTTGTGAAAATAACTCCACTAACTTCATCAAAGGAGAAAAAATATGATACAAACACAACCTATGCCTGTAATAGATATTGCATCAGGCAAGCCATTTGAACTGCTTCTTGCAACAACCTTAAAGGGATTAAAGAATAGTGATACCTACGCAAGTCAGGTGACCTATATTTTATCCAAACCAGAATTACTTGAGCTTGTAAAAAGCTTTGAACCTCAGGATGCAATTGAGTTATTGCTTACATTACAATTCCTCATAGGATATCTGTGGAGTGCTGAAAGACTTTCACGAGGCAATAGTTTTGGAGATTTTAGCAATCTTTCCTTAAGGGCAGCCGATTTACTCATTCGTTACAAGGCCGTCAAACTCAAAAAGTCCTCTAAAAAAGACATGCCCCATGAAACACTATCATAGCCTCGATCTTCCCAATCTTTGCGGTGCTAAAACACGATCTGGCACCGCTTGCAAAAATCCAGCGATCCTTCCATCCCTTCGGTGCAGCAAACATGGAGGTAAAACCCCCATCAAGCATGGTAGAAGATCGAAGCTTGCCCAAAGTATAAGAAAGAAAGCCAAGCTCCTAAGAATGGAGATGAGGAAAATGGAGGCAAAAATCAGGAAGGAACTACGGGGATAAATTTCTCTCACGCGCGCGCGTTTTGTGAGGAGGGGAATTCGGGATATTCGGTTTAATGGGTTTTATGGTGTTTTCTAATTGTCTTTAGACTAGGAATAAGATCTATGATTTCACATCGTAGAGAAATGGCAAGGACAGCCATATTTTCCAGAGAAAGATTTGTCTCTCCTCGTTCGATCGATCCGATGTAAGTTCTATGCAAGCCGCATTCGAATCCTAAATCTTCTTGAGATAAACCTATCTGAAGACGACGCTCCCTTACTAAGGTTCCAAGAGCTTTTTTTAAAGCTGTGCACTCTTGAGGATTTAAAATTCTTTCTTTGCTCATAACCTAAGCATAGAAAGATGTAGAGGATAACTCTACAGAGTATACATAGCATTTTTCTATATAAATAGTCATTAAAAGATGATTATATCTAGCAATTAAAACGACTCTTTTTGATAATAATCAGGAACGTGATTTTTGGTTTTGTAAATAGATAGTTAGTTTTTTATTAAAATAATTTTACTGTTGTTTTGAAGATGTTTAACAAAGAAAGAAAGCGGTGGTTGGTCTCGTTTTGGGTATGGATAGCCGTGACATACATTGTTGATCTACTCTTATTGTTGGGTGGTGACAGTAACGATCAGATCCAAACACTAGTGGAAATGGCTCTTATGCCAATCTCATTTTGGATTACTTATTATTGTGCGTATCGCAAAAGAGGGACAGCTTGGCTTGCCTGGATTTTAGTTGTGATTCCTCTACGTATTTTGATGGATATGGTGGAATCATATGATGTTGAAGTATTAAAAAATTCGATTTCTCTGATAGTGGTTTTGGGTATTTTAAGTTCACAAATTTGGTTTTGGATAGCCTCCATGAAATTGCGTTTAGCAAACAAACTGTTTAAACAACAAGTTGCTCAAGGTGTGATATCACCAGAGGCAATGACTTCATGATTTGTGGAGTCTTTATGATGCATTTTTGAATTTTAACATATTGGAGAAAAACAAGTTATGTCCGATCAAATACCATTTGCTCTTCCTGAGCTAGTTTCTAATCCTGAGCCAAGATGCGCATGTATTCTTTTGCTCGATACTTCAGGTTCTATGCAAGGCAATCCAATTGCTGAGCTAAATGAAGGACTGCGTACTTTTAAAGAAGAACTTATGTCAGATGGAATGGCAATGCAACGTGTAGAAGTGGCGATTGTTACATTTGGTCCAGTTCAGGTTCTTTCTGAATTTCAAACAGCAGATTTATTTGAAGCACCAGAACTAACCGTTACTGGTAATACTCCAATGGGGGCTGCTATTGAACAGGGTCTTGATATGTTGGAAGCTCGGAAACAAATCTATAAGCAGGCGGGAGTTAGTTATTATCGTCCTTGGGTATTTTTGATTACGGATGGAGCTCCTACTGATGATTGGAAAAGAGCAGCAGAACGTGTTCGTGCTGGGGATAATAATGAACGCAAGCAGTTTAGTTTTTTTGCAGTAGGTGTAGATGGAGCCGATATGTCGATCCTTACGCAGATTTGCAGCCCGAATCGTCCTCCACTTAGGTTGAAAGGTCTCAGTTTTAGAGAGCTATTTTCTTGGTTATCTAGTTCTCTTGGTGGGGTGGCTCGTTCACAACCAGGTGAATCAGTTGCTCTTTCATTGCCATCAGGTTGGGCTTCAGTCTAATGTGTAAATCTAATTGGCGAGTTGCTCATGCTTCTGTGATTGGATCATCGCATCTAAAGAATGGCGTTGTTTGCCAAGATGCTGGGCACTGCCGGATTATTGGTTTGGATGATAGCAATGAAATTCTTTTAGCTATAGCGTCTGATGGTGCTGGTAGTGCAAGTAAATCAGAGGTTGGATCACAATTCGTGGTTGATTCCTTCTTAGATTTTTTCGAGGAAAAAATTCGATCTGTCCACATGCAGATGATAGATCGATCGATGGTTCTTGATTGGATAAAGAATTTGCATATCAAAATAGAAGAAATGGCTCTGGAAGAAAATATTCTTCCAAGAGAGTTTGCTTGTACCATGTTAGCAGCGATTGTTAGTCGTGATGAAGCAATTTTCTTTCAAATTGGTGATGGTGCAATTGTAGTCGCAGAAGAAAATTCTTCAGAATATGGATATATGTTTTGGCCACAACATGGAGAATTTGTTAATCAGACTAATTTTCTTTTTCATAGCAATTTGGAAGAATGCCTTGAGTTTGCAGTTGTGAATCAAAGATTTAAAACAGTCGTTTTATTTACAGATGGCATTGAACGGCTTGTTTTGGATTTTTCCACTAAAATAGTTCATGCACCAGCTATTTTGCCCATCGTTGAATGGTTAGGTAAACGTGAGTCATCTATGGATGAGTCTTCGTCAAATGCCCTTATTGCGTACCTGAGTTCTGATTTTATCAACAGTCGCACTGATGATGATAAGACCCTTGTGATAGCAACACGAGCTACAATATGAGGGGGCATTATGTTCAAACAGAGTTTGATAGATCGAAGTGGAAAACCGATTGTTTTAGGGCGTGAACTCGGGAAGGGGGGAGAAGGGGCCGTTTATCATATCGATAGGAGGCCCGATTTAGTTGCTAAAATCTATATTAAATCCCCAGATCAAGAAAAATCCTATAAAATCATGAATATGATTGGGGCTAGTAGTGATCGGTTGTTGAAGCTAGCCGCATGGCCTATTGATTCTGTGCATGCACGATCGGGGGAATTAATCGGGTTTGTCATGCAAAAACTTCAGGGATATCGGCCATTGTTTGAGCTTTATAGCCCTAAACTGAGATTGCAAGAATTCCCTAAAGCTGATTGGCGATTTCTAATTCATGCAGCTACCAATACGGCTCGATCTTTTTCTGCTATTCATGAAGCTGGTCATGTTATTGGGGATGTAAATCATGGGAATTTATTGGTTGCAAATGATGCAACAGTCAAATTTATAGATACAGATTCCTTTCAGATATCGGTTGGAGGTC
>JBIIKD010000128.1:0-4244 GCA_044233345.1 Chlamydiia bacterium | reverse complement strand
AAAAGATCCCCCTTGATATTCTTCTGGTTTAAGCATGCCTTCTTTTGCTTTTTTTCCAAGTTCTTTAGCTTCTTGAGAGATTTGCAAAATATTTTTGTGGTCTGCATGGCAAATAATAGGAGTAATGAGTCCCTCAGGAATTCCCACAGCAAGGGAAATATCCACTGTTTTAAATTGGATGAGAGAATTGTTTACGGAATTATATCCAGTATTAATATCTGGATGCTTACGAAGCGCTAAAGCCACAGCCCGTAAAACAAAATCATTAAATGTCACACTTACCCCAACTTCTTTAAGCTGGGTGCGAAGATCAATCATTCGATCTGCTATAATTTCTTGAGTAAGGTAATAATGTGGAATGGTGCTTTTTGAAGCTTGAAGGCGCTCTCCAATAATCCGTCGCATTTGGGTCAGTGGAACTTCTTCATAAGTACCTGGAGCAAGCGTTGGCTTCTTTTCTTCACCAAAAGAGATCACCCCTTTCTTTTGCGCAAATTCTAAATCTTTGGCAATAATCCTTCCATGCGGACCAGAGCCTTTTACAGAATGAAGATCAAGCCCTTGCTCTTTAGCAATTTTTTTGGCTAAAGGAGAAGCTGTTAATTCTCCTTCTCCACTTTCTGGAAATCTATAATTCGATCTTGGTGGCGTTGGCGCAAACGCCATTGCTGAAACTGCAGCGACAGGCCTAATCATTGTTTCTTGAGTAATTCCATCCTCTTCAACAGCACCCTTCTTTTCCTCTTTTCGTATGAGATCAGGTTCTTCTAATTCGTATTTTGAAATGTCTTCTGTTGCAGAGGATGCTATTACTGCAATCCCCTGATTCACAAGAACCTTGACACCCTCTTTTACAATAATTTTTCTAACATACCCTTCCTCAATTGACTGATACTCTACTGTTGATTTATCTGTGGCAATCTCACAGAGAGGATCTCCTACTTCAACGCGATCCCCTTCTTTTTTAAGCCATCTGGCGATTACCCCTTCCATCATCGTCGGAGAAAGGACAGGCATAGTTACTGTTATTGGCACGAATTACACCCCTTGAGTGGCGTTTTCTAACGCTTTAATAATACGTCGAACATTCGGTATGGTTTCTTCTTCTAATGGAGGTGAGTATGGCAAAGGAGTCTCTTTTTGGCAAACTCGTTCTATCGGAGCATCGAGATATCCAAAACAATGAGTCATAATTTGAGCCATAAGCTCTGCGCAAATTCCTGCAAAAATATGCCCCTCTTCCACAACTACTGCGCGGTGAGTTTTTCGAACTGAATCGGCAATAGTCCCTATATCTAAAGGTTTAATCGACCGAAGATCAATTACTTCTACTTCAATTCCCCTCCCAGCCATTATTTTTGCTGCTTCTTCACATAGTTTGAGCATACGACTATAAGAAATCAGGGTGACATGGGAGCCTTTGCGGACAATTCTTGCTTTTCCAAACGGAACTAAATACTCATCCGTTGGAATTTTTTCCTTAAGGCCATACATGAGTTCATTTTCTAAAAAAATCACTGGATTATCATCTCGAATCGCTGTCTTTAAGAGTCCTTTTGCATCATAGGCAGTAGATGGCGCTACAACTTTACATCCAGGAAATTGGGCATAAACAGATTCTACATTATGAGAATGTTGACAAGAGACTCTAGCTGCAGCCCCATTAGGCCCTCGAAACACAATCGGCACTTTAAAACGTCCGCCCGACATATAATGCATTTTTAGCGCATTATTGATAATTTGATCAAAAGCAACAAAAGAAAAATTAAAACTCATAAATTCAACAATAGGGCGTAGACCCGATAACGCGGCACCAACTGCAAGGCCTGTAAATCCCCCTTCAGAAATTGGTGTATCAACAACTCGCTTATCGCCCCATTTTTCCCAAAGACCCTTTGTGACTTTATAAGCCCCATTATATTCAGCTACTTCTTCCCCCAAAATAAAGACATTTTCATCCCTTGTCATCTCTTCATCGATCGCTTGCCTTAGCGCTTCACGAATTTCTACTTCTTGCTCAGCCATTATTCGATGTATACTCCTTCCTCTAAGCAAATTGGATCTGGGAATGGACTCTGGTCTGCAAATTCCATATCTTTAAGAACCTCTTCTTTTTTTCGGTCTTTGATCTCTTCATAGACTTCATCCGTTAAAAATTCCACTCGCTTTAATAAATCGACATACAATTTTATAGGATCGCGCTCCATCGCCGCAGCTAATTCTTCTTTTGTTCTATAAAGACCTGCATCAGAAATGGAATGTCCCCTAAATCGATGAGTCACGGCTTCAATAATGATAGGCTCTGATTGCTCTGTCGCCCATTTTTTTGCTTCCTTAAAAACGCTATAGCCTGAACAAAAATCCATTCCATCAAAAGTAAATGTTTTGATTCCAAAGGAAATCCCTAATTTTTCTGCAATTGGATCAAGGGCCACAGCCCGATGTATTTGTGTTCCCATTCCCAAATGGTTATTTTCAACGACAAAAATAACAGGGAGCCCCCAAAGTTTTGCTAAATTAAGCGCCTCATGCAAAGTCCCCTGAACAACAGATCCATCTCCTCCAAAACATACTGCAACTGCATTTTTTATTCCCCGATACTTTAAACTAAACGCAAGACCAGTACCAATAGGCCACTGCCCCCCTACAATTCCAAATCCTCCAAATAAGGTATCTGTATAAAAATGCATCGATCCACCCCGCCCTTGGGCATTTCCATTTGCTTTTCCATAAAGCTCACACATTCCAGCTCTTGTACTCATACCTAAAAGAAGCGCTAGGGCGTGACATCGATAGGTCGTTGCCCATAAATTTTTTTCTTTTCCGATTGCATAGACAGCAGATGTTTGAATTGCTTCTTGCCCTACGTAAGAGTGATAAAACCCCCAAGCCTTTCCTTTTTGATAGGCCTGCTCCCCTCTTTGTTCAAAGGTTCGAATTTGAACCATTTCTTCCAGCACTTTAAGCGCCTCACTTTTTCCAATTTCTCTAATTACAGCTTCTTGATCCACCTGGAAAAATTGCTTAGCGCACCTGGAACTCTTCTGGCCCATAGTTTTAAAATCCTTATTAGAAAAAAACTATTTTATCTAAACCCTTCTTATCATCAAAGGACTACTTTTTCTATCAATAAAAACAACAATTCCTTAAAATCTCACCTATGACTAAAAGAGCTATATATTACGACACTGAGACTACAGGAGTTAAAGCCGATAGAGATCGGATTGTAGAACTTGCAGCATATGACCCGGTTGAGAATCGGACATTCTGCGAATTTATTAATCCTGGCGTTCCGATTCCGGAAGAATGCACACAAATTCACGGCATCAGTGACGAAATGGTAAAAGATGCTAAGGGCTTTAAAGAAATAGGGCAGGCTTTTTTTGATTTTTGCCAAGGCGATGTTGTCTTAATTGCTCATAACAATGATGCCTTTGATAAACACTTTCTTGTCCATGAAAGCAGACGCGCTTCCCTTATTATGCCGAATTTCCCCTTCCTAGACACCTTAAAGTGGGCGCGAAAATATCGACCAGACCTTCCCCGTCATTCCCTTCAATACCTTAGAGAAATTTATGGCATTGAAGAAAATAGAGCTCATAGAGCTTTAGATGACGTTATTGTCTTACATAAAATTTTCTCTCTTATGATTGGAGATCTTCCGATAGAAATCGCTCACGAACTTGCCTATCAACAAAGCAACTTCTCTTTATCGCAAATGCCTTTTGGTAAACATCGCGGGGAACCCCTTGATAAACTCCCCAAACACTATGTCAAATGGCTTGCGGGCTCCGGAGCCCTTGACAAACCTGAAAATGAACTTCTCAAACAAGCGTTCGAAAAGCTCGCCCTTCTTTAAGCAACGAGTGACCTACGAATCCAGTCTAATTTATTCGACCGAGATAAAGTAGTTTTTTTTGTTTTATCCAAAATTTTTGCGCAACGGTATACCACAATCACAAAAATAGCGAACGACTGACGGATCTTTGATAGCGAAAGCCTGTACGTCATAATCTCTTTTGAGTTTTTTGCTAGCAAATACAACCACCCAAGGCCATCTTTTAACGGCAGCAAGGACTATATTTTTATTGTTTCGATCCTCTTCGCTAAGAAACTCAAGCATCCACGGGCGTCTTGTAACTAAATCAATATGATGCTCCTCTTTGGTTTTTTCAGCATTACTTGGAAATCCAGACAAGTCAAAGCTTTCAATATCCAAGCAATCGATCTCCTCGTTAACTTGT
>JBIIKD010000055.1:0-8475 GCA_044233345.1 Chlamydiia bacterium | reverse complement strand
AAATCAATCATCTGAATTGCAGAAGCTTGATTAGATAAAAGATTTAAATGCGTTAGTGGAACTGCTTTTGGAAGAGCAGTTGTTCCACTTGTAAAAAGAACAACGGCTAAATCATTTTCTTGAATTTTTTTAGCTGGAAAAGAAGAAATAATTTTTTGAGCTCCAAGTTTTGCAAGTAAAGCAGCCTTTATCTTATCCTTAAGAGTAATTCCTTTTCTTAAATCTTCCATTAAGACAATTTTATCCATCGTCTTTCCAAGATCTACGTTATCTAATTTCTGCAAAAACTTTGCAGAACTAATAATAACCTTTAATTCCATTAAATCACTTGCATGGTTCATAAAATAAGAACCAACAGTCCAATTCAAAGGAACTGGTACTTTGCCAGCAAGCATACAAGCTTGAATAAGAAGTTGGACTCCAACTGAAGAAGGAAGCATAATTCCAATATAATCCCCTTCTAACTTCTCAATTTTTCGAGCCAAAATCAAAACGATCACTTTCATTCGACTATAAGTGAGAACTCCTGATATAGCATCTGCACAAGCAGAGCGGTTTTTCATCCGATCGCATGTCTTTAAAAAGGTCTCTATTAAAGTCCCACTCTCTGTCTTTGGATAAAATATAGAAGGCCTTTCTTTTTTAGATCCAGGCCAAGACGAACCCTCTGTTTTTAACGCTTCATTTACCTCTTCACCTTTTTTCATATGCATAGCGGCAGCAAAAAGATCTTGTACAATTTTTAAATCCCCTGGCTGCAAGTCTTTCTCTACTTCATAGTGGGATTCTATGTGAGTATATATAGAAGCAATATTAAGAGAATCGAGTCCCACGTCATAGACTAAATCATCTTGTTCATGGATATCTTTTACTGATTTTCCAGACAATTCTGACAACTGATACATGATGTCTTGCTTAATGTGATTCGGAATAGAAAGACCGTGGTAATATTCATTTTTCTTTCTTAAAGCGAATCTAGGATCAGGAACCTTATTTGACCAAAAATAATAAGGAACCTGATACAAAACTTCTTTTTCCGATCGCTTACCATCGGGGGTAAGAAATTGATTATAAAATTTTTCTAAAGCGCGATTAAATTCAAGTCGCGCTCCATGTTTTGGAAAATTTTCAGGGGGCAAGGAAAACTCGATCGTAACTATTCGCCTTGGGGTAAAAAATAGAAAATTTTTCAAAACAACAAAAGCCCCTCGTAAGAGCTCTTTCATAAAATTTGGAGTTTTTCCTTCTGTATACACTTTAGAAAATCTACTTCCCCAAAGCCCAGAAACACGAACCAAAAGAATTTCTGCATGCTTAGCTTCCTGGATTGTTGCATGCGCTAAAGATCTTCCTCCAATTTTTTCTTCAGGAGTCAATTTTAAACTAGCTGCTGGATACATTAAAATGTGAGCGCCATTATTTAAATCTTCAACCACACCCTTAAAAAGCTTTTTAGCTCCTTGTAATTTGTAATCACTTATAGCGTTTTCAAATTCAGGAACAGGCTTTGCTCCAACAATTTTCATAAAAGGTCTAGCGATCCACATGTTGTAAAAATTCTCTACAACAAGGGGTCTTAAATCAAAATCCACTGAAGCTAACATCCAGATCATAAATGGTTCTACTTCAGCAGAGTGATTTGGAAGGACGAGAACACCTTTATTTTTCAGACGTTCATCTTTAAACAACTCCAGTCCTTCTACTTTTATTCGATATCTAAACGACAAGACAGCTTTTATTAGAAAGCTACACATTTTAAGAAAAAATTTTCTAATCATTTTTATAAACACCCTGTATTTATAGCGCGCTTCATAGGAATTAACAATTGTATGGGAATTCCTCCTTTTTTTATACCGAAATAAGTTTAAGAATTGGAAATTTTGTTATATATAAAAAACAAATGAGCGATGAAAAACGAACAAGAAAAATCAAAAAATGGGAGCCAAACGCATCTAGGGATTTAACCCAAACGATCCGTTTTATCATGGAAAACATCAAATTATACTCTTCGTGAATCAAAATTTTGATTCACGAAGAGTATACCAACTTTTGAATTTACTTGGGTATAGCATGTTTTCTATGCTCAATTTATTCCGCCTTCCACCCTTAATTTTCGTATCTTTATTAGATTATTCTAAAATTAATATCATCTTGTCAAACGTAGTTCGTTTTATGCCAGCTAAACGACGAAATTTTTCGTCTTCTAGCTCTTTCACCATTTCAAATTTCACTTTGCTCTCCACCATTTTTGCCAGAGGAGTATAATAAAAATTTTAGTTTCGAAAGAAGTCTATTCTATTTTTTTAAAAATTTTTTCACGTTTTCTTGACATTCCAATCTGTTTTCGTATAAAGAATACTTTAACTATTTATTTTTTTACTTAAGGTTTCCTTGGAGGATCGTTATGAAAATCAACCCAACAAGTTCAAAAGAACCAGTCAGAGGTAAGACAAGCGATGAGAGCGGAGAAACAAAAAGCCCATCTCAACATACAATTACCCATAAGTTCAGCACTACTTATATAAACACTCTAAATCCAAAGATTGGTCCAAAACCACGTGAATTTGGTGCGGATCGACTAAATAATTTAGGAAAAGAAGAGCGTAATCTAGCACACTTAGCGAGCCTTTATGTAAAAGAAAATTCTCGCTCTGCAAAATTAGATGGAAATAGATGCAGTATAATCTGCTAACTTCTACCTAAATAATTTAGTCTTGAGAAGAAGGTCAATTTTATGGCATCCCCGATAATAAAGGGGACTATCCCTAACATGATCGCCTTTTTAAAACCTATCAAACAGGTAAGCCAAAGCGCTCCCATAGGGTAAATAACTAGGTAGTTTCCGATTGCCATACAGCAAAAAAGAGTCCATGCGCTTTTTTCTCTTGCTTTGCTGTATAAAAATCCAACAATTGCCGCCGCAAATAAATATCCTATTAAGTAGCCACCGGTAGGTCCAAGAATTGTAAGTATTGTTGATTTTCCTGCGGCAAAAACAGGAAATCCCACGACTCCCTGAAAGAGAAAACTTCCCACCATTATAGTCGCTCTTCTAGCTCCAAGTATTGCAGAAAGAAAAAGAAGAAAATTCACCTGAAAAGCAATTGGAATAGGAGTAAATGGAAGAGGAAGCGCAATCCAAGAGGTAATTCCAAGAAAAACACTTGCAATTATTCCAACGCCCAAATCAGCAACCCAACTCTTAATAGGACTTTGACTAGCTGAATCTATTTGAGTATAAATCATTTATCTCTTCCTTGCAAAATTTGTGAAACATTTCGGCATATTCTTTTGGCATCTTCAAAGGTAAGATGCATTGGAGCTTCATTTACTTCGACCCATTTTCCATCAATCACTTCACCAAGATCAATTAATATCGCTTTAGGATCTACCACTCTTGCCAAATAGTACTTTACATTTTTCATAATGACTTCATGTTTTTGCGTAAAGGTATAATTTTCTTCAAGAGCTTCGCAATTAATAAAAACTTCCGCAACTTCAAGGCCACTTTCTTCTTTAAGCTCTCTTGTCGCTGTTTCCAACGGAGTCTCTCCCTTTTCTGGATGCCCCTTAGGAAAACTCCAGTAGCCACCTAAATGCTTTAACATGAATACATAATATGAATTTCCATCTCTGTAAAACGGAACAATACCAAATGACTGATCTTTTTTTATGTTACTACTCATATTTAGAAACTACAACCACACTATTATGTCCGCCAAACCCAAATGAATTGGAAATAGCCACGTTTACAGAAAAATCCTCAGCTATATCTGGAACTACATTTATTCCAGCCAACTCTTCTTCGGGATCTGTTAAATTCATAGTAGGATGCAATTTGCCTGTTTGAATAGCCATTACTGTAGCTATCAATTCCAATGCTCCAGCAGAGCCCAGCGCATGTCCAATCATCGACTTCGTCGCATTTACACGCATTTTTTCAAGATGTGACCCAAAAACCTTCTTCAACGCCCGTATTTCACAAAGATCTCCTACCGGAGTTGCAGTCGCATGCGCATTTACATAATCAACTTGATCTGCTTTTACTCCAGCATCAACAAGTGCCATTTCTATACACTCTGCAACATCAGATCCATCAGGAGTAGGCTCAGTCATATGATGAGCATCACAAGTAATAGCTGCACCTTTAATCTCCGCTAAAATAGTTGCCCCTCTTTTTAAGGCATGCTCTAAACTTTCTAGAACTACCACTCCACAACCCTCACCTAAAACAAACCCATCTCTATTTTTATCCCAAGGCCTAGATGCTTTTTGATAATTTTCATTATTCCTAGATAACGCTTTTAAAGAAGAAAAACCAGCCAATCCCATTACGTTTACCCCAGCTTCAGTGCCACCAGCAAGTATAACATCTGCATGACCATCTCTAATATGATTGATAGCAGAAAAAACACTATAGTTAGAAGTCGCGCACGCAGTAGATATAGAATAATTAGGTCCCTTGAAACCAAATTCTATCGCAAGAAGAGCTCCCGCCATATTTGTAATGACAAAAGGTATAAAAAAAGGAGTGAGTTTTTTTTCCTCTATACCTCTTTCCGCAAGCTCAATTGTAGTACATCCTTCATAAAATCTCTGCATTCCCCCCATTCCAGAACCAACAAGGACGCCAACCCTTGTTTTATCGATTTGATCCATATTCAGTTTCGCATCAGCAACAGCCATTTTGCCCGCAGCTATTGCAAAATTTATACATGGGTCTGCTCTTCTAGCTAATTTCTTATCAATAAAATCTTCTGGATTAAAATCTTTAACACTAGCTGCAAATTTAGTGGGGAATTTTTCAGTCTCAAAGGATGAAATGAGGTCAATTCCACTTTCACCATCTAATAATTTTTGATAGAATTTTTTTACGTCTGTTCCATAACAAGAAACAACGCCCATTCCGGTAATGACTACGCGCTTTTTGCTGTCCATTATCCCCTTCCTAAAACTCAATCGCTTTAAAAATGATACCCTAAGAAAGGACTTAATTTCAATCCAAAAGCTGCCTATATAGGTGTTAGAAAAAAAAATGTTATGCTATTAGAGACATTTTTAGATCAACAACTTTTCCCATTGACCATAAGCTTTCTAAACAAAACTTCTCTCTCATGCCCGGCATAAAGATATGAACGATGATATCACCATAATCAATAAGGACCCATTCCCCGGCAGACAATCCCTCAACATGGTGGGGACGGATTCCAAACGCATCTCTCACTTCTTTTACAATTTCATGAGCCAATGCAAGGACATGCCGATCAACATTACCTTCAACTATAACTAAATAGTCAGTAACTGTTGAAAAATGGCCAACCTCTAAAACTAAAAGGCCAACACCTTTTTTTTCAGCGGCAGCCTGAGAGATTTTTCTTAAAATATCTAGTGAATCTATTTCCATAGGTCTACGAGTATAACTCCTTTTGCTTTATGTAGTCCAGTACTTTTGGAGAAAGAAAATCTTTACACGTCTCCCCCCTTTTTAATGCATCCCTTACATGGGTGCTGCTTAATCCTTCTTTTTTAGGACCAAATATGACCCTGCAATTTTTTTCAATCTCTTCTCGCTCCCTCCATTCTGAAAATCTTTCTTTAGCCTCTTGGGACAAAAGAAGATAAAGCTCATCTTGCGAATGATTTTTTTTAATCTCTCGAATGGTGTCTATAGTATAAGAGGGTCCCGCCCTTTCTAACTCACAAGAAGAAAATTCCACCCCTTCTTCAGCAATAAATGCTAAGCGAAGCATTTCCATTCTCTCTTTTCCACTAGATTTAGGGGGGCTTTTTAATTTAAACGGGGAAACTCTTGCAGGAAATATAATTACCTTATCAAGGAGAAACTTTTTCTTTACTTCTTGAACCAAATAGACATGCCCTAAATGCACTGGATCAAAAGATCCTCCAAACAGGCCTATTTTCATCTACACTTCCTTAAAGTAATTAAAGATATCTTTTACTTCCCATTAACCTGATTTTTCAATTTTCATCCCAAACATTCTCGACCTTTTAGAGGACTTTAATGCCACTATATTGGCAATCCCTTGATCATTCGGAACTTAAATTATAAGCACAAGAGAATCCAAAAAGATTTCTTGCACGATTTTAGTTTTGCTCTAAATCTTGTATAATAAGCTCTGCTGCATGCTCTAACGAACATTCGCTAAGATTTAACCACCGGAAAAGCGGCTCTTTACGAAACCAGGTAAATTGTCTTTTAGCGTAATTGCGTGAGGATTGACGAAAAGAAGTCATAAAATGCTGCCAATCTTTATCTGTTTGAGGAGACTTTAAATACTCCAAGCATTGTCTATATCCAATTGAATTAGATGCACTTGAATTCAATTCAAGCCCTTTTTCCTTTAACCGAAGAACTTCTTGAACTAACCCCTCTTCAATCATTCGATTACACCGAGTATCTATTCGTTCATACAAAATTTCTTTTGGGTAATAAATAAACCAACATCGAAAATCAAATTCTTTAGATAAATCTTCTTGCGATGGCTTTGGAATTTCACTTACCTTTTTCCCTGTAATCGAGATAATTTCCAAACCTCTGATAATTTTTTGTCTATCTTGGACAGTGATTGTACAGGCGTAATCTGGATCTACTCGATTCAGTTTTTCATAAAGCATTTCGGCGCCAAATTTACTTAAATCTTCCTCAAGTCTAGAACGGATTTCTCGATTTGAGGGAGGGCCTTTAGGGGGGCCGTATAGAAATGTATGAATATAAAATCCCGCTCCGCCGACTATAATAGGCATCCGATCACGAAGAAGAATTTCTTGTAATGCAGCCATCGATTCTTCATAAAAACTTGCTACATTAAAAGAGTCTTGAATATCGCAAATATCAATAAGATGGTGAGGAATTTCCATCTGTTCTTTTCGAGTAGCCTTCGCAGTTCCTATATCTGTATTTCTATAAATTTGCATAGAATCACAGGAAATGATTTCAGCTCCAACAGCTTTACCAATTAAAATAGAAAGGGCTGTCTTACCAGAAGCCGTAGGACCTGCAATCACTAGCACTTTTTTCTTTTTATAAGCAGCTCCCACTCTTGCTTTCTCTTCGAGTGGAAGATGTAGTTTTCTATCTTGACAAACAAGTCCATTATCCATAAATCACTAACAACTCAAAAGAGCTTTCTGTTCATCAGAATAAATATGAAGAATTTGCTCAAATCCTGCCATACGAATGATTTCCATCACATCTTCATGTATAGAAAAAAGAAGCAATTGGCCATGATTTACATTCATTCTTTTTGTCATGGAAAGAAGAAGGCGCATTCCAGCACTACTTAGATAATCAATTTTATTAAAATCGACAAGTAACTTTAATTTTTTTTGCCCGATTAAATCGTTTAATACACCCTCTAACTGTGGAGAAGAGGTTGCATCAAGACGCCCTTCACATCTAACAATTATTTTTCCTTCTTTTTCATCTCTTGTAATGATCATAACAAGCTTCTCCATGTTGTCTAGAGAGTAATTCTCTTTTCTTTCCCTTTTCTTCGCAAGAACTTTTCTTTCGAGAAATTATTTAATCATTAAAATAATCGTTTATTTTAATTATAAAAAATGCATTTTTAAATCAAAAATTATAATTAAAACAAAATGATTCCTTCTCATGCACCTCCCTATTATTTTCCAGGCCTTACTTTAATGGAGTATCTCCAATCTTTTTATTGTTGGTATATCGGTGCTTTTGACAACAGAAAAATACAACTTATTTTTCATCGATTTATCGCTTTTTCTCAAGAAGATGTATTGTCTAATGCATCTAAACAATTTCTGATTGAAGAGTTTAATCTTCTCGCTGATGCACTTCGTTTCTCCTCTATTACCTTATCTTTATTCGAACAAACTCTTCTTCAGATAGAAGATCGCATCACTCAGGATAATCCAAAAGCTAAACTGATCTCTTTACTCTCACAAATTAAATCTAAAGAGGAACTTTTTTCTTTTTTCCCCTTTTTATCAAATATAGAGCCTAAAAAACTGGATCGATTTATGTCCCAAGCTGCAGTGCAACTTCTTGGAGTCTATCTTAAAAACCCAAGCTCACCTAGCCCTCTATACGAATTACAATCTCTTTTTTATTCCTGGAGTGCCCTCTAGCTCTTTTTACTAGAGTTTATTTGAGTGCAACCGCGGATCCATTGAAGATAGCTTGAAGAGCCTTTCTCTATATAAAACATGAGAATTTCAGGAACTTCATAAGAGTGATGCTGGCGAATACACTCCTCAATTTTTGGATAATTTTGATCCGTAGTTTTGAGAAAAACCTTTACTTCTGAAACTGTTTGCATTTCTCCCTCCCATACGTACCAAGACTCAACAAGAGGAATAATCGACGCACAAGCAACAAGTCCTTTTTCAATTAATCTTTGACTGATTTCTCTCGCCTCATCAAGATGGGCTGCGGTCCATTGTATTTGAATATATCTTGCCACTATTCTTTCCTTGGATGCT
>JBIIKD010000054.1:0-8530 GCA_044233345.1 Chlamydiia bacterium | reverse complement strand
TGTGATGATTTATGCATGGGGAGGGATGATGCTCTATGCAATACTTGGAGTCTATTTTCTTTGGAGAAAGACTCTTGAAAAGCAAAGGTGGTTTCTTTGGCTTTCACCACCATCTATTTTCTTGCCCTATATAGCAAATCTTGCAGGCTGGTTTACTGCTGAAACTGGAAGGCAGCCTTGGATTGTTCAAGATGTTATGCGAACCGCTGACGGACTGTCTAAAGTGGTAAGTGTTGAGCAAATTATCGCTTCTCTTGTCATGTTTGTAACTATTTTTTCCCTTCTTTTTATTCTTTTCATTTTTCTTTTGAATCGAAAAGTGCAACATGGCCCTGTACATGTTGAAGAAGATGAGGGTGAAGAAATCACCTATAGAGATCCTTACCAAATAAAGAGGTAAACTATGCCGTTAGAAATACTCCAAATTTTATGGTATCTGGTAGTTGGTGCTGCTGGTGTTTTTTATGTTATTTTAGATGGCTTTGATTTAGGGGTAGGTTCATTGCAAATTTTTGGAGGCAAGGACCGTAATCGACGCGTTTTTTTAAATTCGATTGGGCCTTTTTGGGATGGAAATGAAGTGTGGCTTATTATTATTGTTGGAGCTTTATTTGTTGGATTCCCAGATGTCTATGCAGTAGTGCTTTCAGGTTTTTATCTTCTTTTTATGTGTCTTCTTTCAGGGGTAATTTTCCGAGCTGTTGCAATTGAATTTCGTTCGAAACATCCATCACAGATATGGAGATCTGCTTGGGATTTTGTTTTTTGGCTTAGTAGCCTTGTAATTACTTTTACAATAGGGCTGATTTTGGGTAATCTCGTAAAAGGAGTTCCAGTCGATAGTTCAAGAGAGTTATATTATTCTTTCTCTGCATTACTGAATCCTTACTCTGTTTGTATTGGGATTTTCTCTATCTTTCTTTTTGCGATGCACGGGAATTTTTTTCTTCTTATGAAAACCGAAGAAGAAGTTTATGTACGCTTACGTAAATTTATACCAGTTACGATTGCTCTTTTTATTTTTTCTCTAATTGTAATGACAATTTGGACCTGGATTCAATTTCCCTATATGGGAAAACGGTTTATAGAGTATCCAGTTTTTTGTATTTTGCCTTTTCTTCTCTTGGTTGCAATGAGTGCAATGCTAATAGCGTGTAAAAAAAGAAAAGACGGGTTTGCTTTTCTATTTTCGATGGTTACAATCGCCATCTTGTTTGCTTTCTTTGCAGTCGGAACTTTTCCAAATTTCGTCATTTCTTCACTTGGCGCTGAATATAATCTAACTCTTTATAACTCTTCTGCAGAATATATGACGTTAACTATAGCTCTTATTATTGCAGGAATCGGCGTTCCTCTTGTGCTAGCTTATGGCTGGCTGCTCTATTACATTTTCAAAGGAAAAACTCGCCTGCACAAGCACTCTTATTAACCCAACTTGGTGCTTAAAAAAGAAACGGCTGCGTTTGGCCAAAGACCGAGATATGGATGCAAAATCATACCTAGGATAAACCTTTAAATAACTCACTCATGTTACGCAGCCGCTAATCGCGGCCGCATAACATGAGGAAAAAATCAAGTTGATATAACATCTGATTCCCTCAGTTTACGAAGCTCCAAATAAGCTATTTGGTTCGCTTTCAGAATAGACTTCTTTCGAAACTAAAATTTTGATTATACTCGTCTGCCAAAAATGGTGAAAGAGCTAGAGGACGAAAAATTTCGTCGTTTAGCTCGCGTAAAACGAACTACGTTTGACAAGATGATATTAATTTAGAACAATCTAATAAAGATAAAAAAATTAAGGGTGGAAGGGGGAATAAATTCAGCATAGAAAACATGCTACTTATGATGCTGGAATATATTCGGGAATAGACGACCTATTTTCATATCAGTCAGAGCTACGGCATCAGCGAAAGCACCGCTTATAAAACTATAAGGTGGATTGAGGATACCTTAATCAAACATCCAGATTTTGCTTTGCCAGGGCGTAAAGCTTTGTTAAAACCTAATTGGCTACTTATTCGCTCTAATCGCGTGAGCGAAAGAAGAAAGATACGAGCTGAGCTACTTTTACTCAGGGAAAAAGAAAAAACATACGCTGAAGAGTCAGGTCGTTGTAGATAAGAAGACCCAACAAATAATCTGCACAGCCTTTTCCAATGGTAAGCGCCATGATTTCAGGCTATTCAAGGAGTCCAAGACACACATCCATCCGGCAATAAGCGTATTGACTGATACAGGGTATCAAGGCGTCCAAAAGATTCATGCTAAGGCCCAAATGCCTAAAAAAAAGCAAAAAGAACCCACTTACAAAGAAAGATAAGAGAAACCATCAGCAGCTTTCCAAAGAGAGGGTACTCAATGAAAATGTCATCGACAGCTTAAAGCGTTTCAAGATTCTATGTGATTGTTATCGAATTGAAGTTGGCAAAATGAGTTTCGAAAGAAGTCTACTGATCTTTTTTCTTTCTTTAACTAAAAAATTGGAACAATTTTTTACTTTCGAAAAAGGTCTATTAAAAAAAGAGTAGGGGATCAGGCGCTTTTTCCGCTCCAGTGGAGTTTGGTGCGGACAGTGGAGTAGAAATTGGTTCGTTTTGGATAGGAGATAAGCTTAAAGTGGCTTTGACTTAGGGTGATCGTTGTGATCTCTTTTTCTGAAATGGTAAAGAAGTGAAGCCCATCAACAACAACGTCAATTGGAGCTGGTGGAGTAATGGGTTCTACGGAGATAATGCTTTCTGCTGGAAGGACAAAGGGGCGGGAGGTGAGTGTATGTGGACAGATGGGGGTCATCACAATAGCGTGTAGTTTGTGGTGCATGAGGGGGCCACCTGAAGCAAGTGAATAAGCAGAGGAACCTGTAGGGGTGGAAATAATTAAACCATCTGCTTGGAAGAGATTAAAATCATCGCCATCGATTTGAACTTTTAAAAGAATCATATTGCGAATCGCTCCCCGATGAAATACAACATCATTGATAATCGGATAGGTGGCTCCTTTGGGAGTAGTCACTTCGAGCATAATTCTATGTTCAACAACGAAATTGCCAGAAATAAGATCGTCTAAGTATTCATTGATTTGACTAACACTTACATCTGCTAAAAATCCAAGACGGCCCACGTTTACAGCAGTGAAAAAAGCCTCTTCGCGTGATCTATATTTTTGTTTAAAATAAAGAAGCGATCCATCTCCCCCAATTGTAATGAAAATATCGATAGGAGTATCATTTTCTATAACGGGAAGGTCGCAAGATTCAGATCTCTCTTTATCAATAAAAACATCTATTCCATGTTTTTGTAGGTAGGCTGCAACAGTTGGAACATAACCAAGAGCTTCTAGTTTAGTGCCTGATGGACAAAGACCAATTTTCATTATTTTTGCTCAAAAATGACACGTTCATTTTCTTTCTTAAAATTTTCTAAAAGCAGATTGCCATCTTCTCCATATAAAATTTCACCAGTCCGAGACTTTATTAAAATTTGAATTTTTTTCTCGGCCCCATCTAATTTTGTATTGCAAAGATTTAGAAGATTGTCCGCTTCTTCATATAGTGAAATTGATTCTTCTAGAGAAACAGAAGCTGATCCCATTTTTTCTAGTATTTTTTCAAGCCTAGAGTAAGCTTCTTCAAATGATACATCTTTATTAGACATGATTTATACCTTGTGTTACATGGTCAACAGACACAATCGCATCCCCATCGTGAAAACGAAGTCGTATTTTCTCAGAAAGGGTAAGTTCTTTTGCAGAGAGACAAACAACAGAAGTGTTTTCTCTGAAGGGAATACAGTATCCTTTTTTGAGAACATTCGATGGGTTAAGTGCTTCAAGGCACTCTTTGATTCGACTGAGATCTGTTTTTTTTGATTCGATGTGCCTAAGAGGAATAAGAGATGTAAGAAGTTCTTTTTTTCCTGCTAGATTCCATCGGTTTTTTTCGATTTTTTGATTGAGAGCTCTTGTTAAATCTTCAGAAAGATCGTCTACTTTTTGTGAAAATTCGCGTATTAGATAGAGAGGATCTTGCATCGCTGGATGGTGGATGAATTTTTGCATTCGATAGCGATACTTTTGAATAAGATAGAGCATCTGATTTTGTAAATATTCTCGGCGATTTTTAAGGTCAGTGACGAGAGATTTTTTTTCCTTCATAACAATTTCAGCTGCAGCTGATGGGGTAGGGGCTCTTACGTCTGCTACTAAATCTGCAATAGAGAAGTCTGTTTCATGGCCGACAGCTGAAATAATAGGAATTTCTGACTCGTGAATAGCTTTTGCAACTACCCATTCATTAAAGGCCCAAAGATCCTCAAGAGATCCTCCGCCACGTCCGACAATAAGTACATCGGCGAGTTTATGTTGATTAAATAGATCAATCGCTTCAGCAATTTCTTCTGCGGCGCCAGGACCTTGTACTTTTACAGGGCAAAGAATAAGGCGAAAACTATCAGCTCGTCTATCAAGAACGGTTAAAATATCTTGAATGACTGCGCCGGTTGGGCTTGTTACAACGCCAATTGTTTTAGGGTATGGGGGGAGAGCTTTCTTTTTTTCAGAATCAAACCATCCGAGCTCTTTTAATTCTTCCTTCATTTTATGAAGAAGAAGAAGGAGATCTCCAATGCCATCCATTTCAATAGATTTTGCAATAATTTGATATGTTCCTCTTGCAGGGTAAACAGAAAGTTCCCCTACGAGAGTAACCTGGTCTCCATCTTTTGGAATTTCTTTTAGTGATTTAGCAGATCCATGAAAAAGAGCAACGGAGATTTGACATGCTGCATCCTTTAATGTGAAATAAATGTGTCCAGAAGATTGCTTTTTAAAATTAGAAACTTCCCCCTTTACCCGTATGCCGGGAAAGCGCGTTTCTAAATTATTTTTGATTGCGTAAGTAAGTTCGCTGACGCTATAAATCTCTTTTTTATCCATAGAGTACTAAGGATAGATATTTCGACTTGAAAATGCAACCCATAATCCTTTATAATCCCATACAATGAAAAAAAATATTGTAGCAAACTGGAAAATGCACAAAACAAGGCAAGAAGGAATAAACTTCCTGGCCTCTATGGATCGTGCAGAACATGTAGGGCTTTATATAGCTCCTCCTTTCACTCTTATTCAAGATATGGCTGAGGCTACCCGGGGCACTCATATTAAAATTGGCGCTCAAAATATGAGTGGACATAACTCAGGCCCATTTACAGGGGAAGTTTCTCTAAGTATGTTGAAAGATGCGGGGGCTTCTTTTGTTATTTTAGGGCATTCTGAAAGAAGAAATATTTTTTTAGAAAGTGATGAAGAAATCGCAGCAAAGGTAGAGCGCGCTGTTTGTGAAGAACTGCCTTTCATCCTTTGCGTAGGAGAAGATAGTGAAGAGAGAAATGCAGATGAAACAGAGCGAGTGATTAAAAATCAAATTGTTACAGCTTTCTCTTCTCTTACAGAAAAACATTTAAAAAATGCAATGATTGCATATGAACCTATTTGGGCCATTGGGACTGGAGATACAGCAACACCTGATGTGGTCGATGAAGTACATATATTTATTCAAGAAGTGCTCAGTGAAATGTTTTCAAGAGAGTCTGGTCTTAACACCCCTATTTTATATGGAGGTTCTGTTAAACCTGGAAATTTTGGTGCGTTGATAAATTTAGAATCTGTTTCAGGTGCCCTTATAGGAGGCGCTTCGCTTGATGTCACTCTATTTAATGAAATGATTAAGATGGTAAAGGACTAAAAAATGGTTGTGCTTTTTTATGCTGGGATTTTTCTTTTTCTGGGGCTTTGTTTTCTCCTCAGCTTTGTAATTCTTATTCAAGAAAGCAAGAGCCTTGGACTTGGTGCCTCCTTTGGAGGTGATGCAGGAAGTTCTGTATTTGGGACGTCAACCGCAGATGTCTTAAAAAAATTTACTGCATGGCTTGCTGTAATATTTTTTGTGCTGTGCATTCTTTTTTCTTCTTTGTCGGGGGCAATAAATAATCGCATGACACCAGCTTCTGTGATGATGGAGGAGATCAATTAATATGCTTCGACCAATGAGGTATTACGGAGATCCGATCCTTCGAAAAAAATGTAAAGCTGTTACAGAGATTACCCCCGAAGTTCTCCAAGTTGCTCAGGATCTTGTAGACAGCATGCGCGCTCACAATTGTACGGGTCTTGCTGCTCCTCAAATAGGGTATGATATGCGAATCTTTTGCCTAGATACTGGTGAAGAGCTTGATGAAGATGGATATCCTATAGCCCTCCCTATCAAGGTTTTTATTAACCCAGAGATTACCTATGCCTCAAAAAACACCTCCAGGATGGGGGAGGGGTGTGGCTCAATTCCTGGTTTTTATGAAGAATTCCTTCGTCCCAAAGAAATTAATGTTCGTGCTCTCGGGGTCGATGGAAAGCCTTTTGAAGAAAAAGGACTTAAGGTCTGGCGCTCTAGAGCCGTTCAGCATGAACTAGATCATTTAGATGGAATTTTAATCATAGATCGATGGCCAGCCCATATTTTAAAACAACATGAGCAAGAGCTTAAACTTTTTGAAATGCAGCACAGTCAATCCTCGGTAATGCGAGGAGATCCTTTTCGCGGAAAGAAATAATTAGGACTATTTTTATACTATTTTCAATTAGCGATCCTCCTAAGAAAGAACCCCCTTTGTATAATTTTCATAAGATTAAATCTTATGGGCTAACCTGATTATATAAAAATAAGGGTAAGGGTAAATTATAATTTAAGATTTTGATTTAAAAAGTGCATATACTCTTCGTGAATCAAAATTTTGATTCACGAAGAGTATATACAACACTTATTATGAACATTTTGAAGAATTTAAGAATGCAACCTTTGGGTTCTTTACAGTCCTAGCAACGGCTACTCCAGATTCTATTTTAGGGCAATCCTTAAGAAGGCGTGTGAGAGATAAATTTAGTCCAATTGGTGCGCCTGCTACCAACTTTTGAATTTACTTGGGTATACTTAATTGTTGATATAGAAATTATAATATTTGTGATTTTTTAATAATGCTTAATTATTTTTTTATTAAAAATTGAAATTTTAATAAAAATAAAATGTTAGATTATTTTTTTAATTTTAATAAAACACGGGTCATGTAGTGAATTTTAAAGATCAAGATACTCACGTAAAAAAATCAAATTTTTAATCATGAAGTCTATAAAAGTTCAGTTTAGAGTAGAGAAAGGCTAAATGAAAAATTCCAGTCGGGTCTGCCAGGAAGGGAATATCCGTTAGGATTTTGTGAAAGAGTGGGTTTCGTGTCATATCCTATTTGAAGAACCCATGCATTGCTTACAACAGTAGAGAGGCTAAGTCCATATGAGCTATAAAGATCCCAGCCAGTTTGCCACCAGCCCATTTCGTTTTGGAGTTGGAGTGTCCAAAGTGGTGCCAAGCCGATTTGAATTTTATTGTGTAGGGTGCTTCTTCTTTCAGAAAGAGGTGAAAGAACGAGAAACTCAGTTGGACGAGCTACGTCAACTACAAAGTTGTCTCTGTTGCATTTTTTCCATTGGAAGGGGCCGCGATTTCTTACTTCTGTTGAAAAGGCGAAATTATCGCTGAAGGTCCAACCTGTTCCGACGTGGACATAATCGTATACGTTTTTTTCCATGTTCCAGCCAAGTTCAGAGTGAACTCTCCCGCGTCCAAGATTCCAAACGAGGTCCGCGCCGACTTTTGGAAAAAGAGAGGAGAAATTCGGGTGTCTGTAAAAACTATAAGCAAATAAGTTGCATCCTACATTTGCGTGAGGAAGGAACGTGCTTCTTGAATAAAAGTTATTCTGAAGTCCAAGTTTTACTTGGTTTAAGCGGTGGTAACCATCTTGTAGATCAAAGAAATAAAATTCTTCTGAAGAAACGGTGGGATCGGTTCGATTTTTAAAAAAGGCATAGGGTTGAATTTGATGAGTGAAATATTGATACCCTTTTTCAAAACTTGTTTTAGCATCTAAATCGTATCGAAGGGAAATAAGTCCTTTGGCATCACCGTTTGGTGAATTTGTGTGAAGGAGGGAATCAAATCCAATTTTGGGTAGAAGGTGAACATTTCCAAGAGTGAATTGCTTATAAATTGAGTGTTTGGATTGGAATCGACCTGCTTTTTTATCAGCGACTGCTCCAGCAAGGGAGGGGGCATGGGCGTAGTTTATATATCCAGTTTTAAAAAAGTTTTCGGAAATAATACCTGTTGAGGCAATTTCGTATGGTTTGAGTGCAGCAGAGAGTGTTGGGAGTTCTTGTTTAAACCCTTCGAAAGCATTCATCCTAGGATGAAAATAAAGAGATAAAAAAGCTGGATCGTAGCGCCCTTTCAAGGAAGCATCTGTACGAAAGCCTGTTTTAAGCACCATATGGCGGCTAGGGAAATCTTTTTCTACATCTTTATCGCTGGCAAGGTCCCACTGACATGCGCTTTCTAATTTGCCATCATCATGTTTTCCTTTGTACTGCCCTTGTGCTCTATATCTAGATCCAATTCGTTTGAATGTTTTTTCATTGATCGACA
>JBIIKD010000053.1:0-8554 GCA_044233345.1 Chlamydiia bacterium | reverse complement strand
CCCTTTGTATAGCATGTGATCTTCTTTCCTCTACACAAGAAGTGATTATCCAGTCGGTAAAAATGTGGAAAAAACGGATCTCTTTATATAATTTTCATAAGAGGCCGGCTATCTTTTTAATCAAAACGTAATTGACTTTCTAATCTCTTTGTAGAAAGCTTGATTCAAGATTCGCAATTTTTTATATTCCTTAATTCCTAGGAATATAATAATTTATTAATGCCATTGCAAGATTTCCTTGAAACCGCTCAAAAGCATTTGCAACTGAGTTGCTTCCGCTTAGACAAGCAATACTTCTTATAACTGTTATAGGAAGATTAAGTAAATCAAAAACTACTTTTTGACCGTTTCCTAATAAAAACATTCGAAAAGGTGCCATAACAGCGTTTGCTATCGCTCTAGCAATATCAAAAAGTCCGCCAACAACCCTTTTTAGTAAATTGTCGTTAAATGATATTACGGAAAAAAGATTACTTTTATTATTAAAATAACCGGTAATGTGTTTTTGTATTAATCGAGAATCATCAATATTTATTATGCATGAATCCATAGATTTTCCTATTTAATTTAATTAATTTTAACATAATTAATTAATTTCTAGTGACTAGATTATGTGTTTTTTTGGCAGCTTTGGATTAACGTATTTATTGCCAAGCTCTTATGAATTTATATTACACGAAAGAAAAGCAAATATTTGAAATTCAAAGCGCTATATAAGTTCTGATGCAATGAAATCGTAAAAAAGGGTCCCTTTATAAGTTAGGGCAAAGTGGCCTGGGTATTTAGAGAAAAGATACCCCTCCTGCAGGAGATTTTTGAGGGTTTTATGGGTATCCTCTGGAAGTGGAGGAAAATCGTCTATATAGGCTCCTTCAAGGAGGCGAAGGCGAACCGCAAAGAGTTCTAGGAGGTTACTTGGGTAAGGGAGGGCCTCTTCAAAATCAGTTGGGTCTTTTCCCTCTTGTAGAAAAGAGGCCCATTTGTGAATTTGTTTACAGTTTTGATGTCGTTTGCCGTAGGTATAGCTAAAAGCTGAAGGGCCAAGTCCAATGAAAGGGCGCCCTACCCAATATCCAGTATTGTGAACGGAAATTTTATTATCTCTTGCGAAGGCAGAAATTTCATACCGCTTAAGTCCTCCAGACTCTAAAATAGCAGCGGCATCTTCAATCATTTCCAAGCTTTGTTCTTCATTTGGAAGAAGTGGGGTGAGTTCTTTTTCTTTTTTATAGTAAAGAGAGCCTATTTCAAAAGAGAGATTATATAAAGAAAGGTGGGTGATGGGGAGTTTTGTAGCTTCTAAAAGGGATCTACGAAAAGTCGCAGGTGTTTGGGTTGGAAGGTCATACATTAGATCGATGGAAATATTGTCAAAGCCTGCTTTATACGTCGCTTCTATGGCATCGAGTGAGCGCTTGGCTGTATGCCTTCTGTCGATTACTTGTAAGAGAGAATCATCTAGAGATTGAACCCCGATGCTGATTCGATTGATCCCTAAATCTCGATAAGCCTTCATTTTTTCAAGGGTTATATTTTCTGGGTTTGCTTCAAGGGTAATTTCTCCATTAATGGGGGGGAATAAGTGAAGTATTGACTCAATTTCTTTAGGAGAGAGAAGGGAGGGGGTTCCGCCACCAAGATAAAGAGAGGAGATAGAATCAATACTATTTTTTCTAAGATTCCATTCGAGCGGAAGTGCAGAGAGATAGCTTTTAACGGTTTGTTCGTTATAAGGAATCACATAAAAGTGGCAGTAGGCGCACTTGTGTTTGCAAAAAGGGATGTGAATATAGACTCCACCTCGAATTGGACGTGGGCAGGAGTCTTTATTTTTACCAATCGTCCTGTTCTGGATCTGTGATCTCCAGAGAACGTCTCCATCTGTTTTTGTCGCTGTAGGGGTCATCATCTGTTTCAATTTCTTTGCTTTCGCGTTCTTCTCCAGCCATTTCAATATCGAAGAGGGTGGTATGGTCTTGCTCGAAGGAATTTGTTTCCATTTCAAATCCAGCATCAGTCATTTCAGCAGAGCCTTCGATGTCTGGAATGGACTGGTGTTCATAAATTTGTTTTTGATTTGAACGTTTGGGGAGAGAATACTCTTCTACGTCGCCGCTTTCTTTTAGAAAATGGAGGCGTTGTTTCTCTTCCTCAATCCGTGCTTTGATTCCCCCGATCTCTACAGTATGCTTTTCCATGTCTTTTTTGGGAACAAGTCCGAGATCTAACCATTTTTCTAGGTCTTTTAGTTCACTTTCAAGTTTTTTTAATCTCTCACTTTTCATTGATACTATGCCCTTTTTTCTAACCCTTTGATTTTTACCTTCAAACCGGCCTCGGCCGGGAAAAGAATAAACCTTTGCTGTGTTTTACTTCCAAAAGGATTTTATGGAAAGTTTTTTTTGTATGAGCTTGTGGATTTTAGTGAAAAAGGGGGGATTTGAGCAAGGACAAAATCTATTTTAATAGTACTCAATAAATAGACTATATGTAGTATCGCTTTTGAGGGGGCCTATAGATATGGCTGAAAAAAGAGCGCAACCTATTGGATATTCGAATCAAGAGTATTTTCTTCAACGCTTAGAGCAGTATGAAAAGGATCCGTTATCTGTGGATTCTGACTGGCGGGCGTTTTTTCAGGGAATGGAATTTACAAGAGGGAAAGGGGAAGAGCAAGAAAAAAGTCCAAAAGAGGGACGCCTTTTTGGGCTTATTGATGCATATAAAAGATATGGTCATTTAGCAGCAGATTTTAATCCATTGTATGAAAATAAAAAAACCCATCCACACCTAAGTTTGGAAAAATGGGGTTTAAGCAAAGAAATGGATCAACTTTTTCCAACGTTTGGGTATCTAGAGGAAAAAGAGGCTCCCCTTGCAAAAATTTTGAAAAGAGTTCAAGAGATTTATACCGGGAAGATCGGTTTCGAATGTTATAACATAGAGGATACAGCTCTTGAAGAATGGTTTCATGAAAGACTTAAAAAAATAAGCACCTCTTTATCTAAGGAAGGGGAGGCATTTGTAGCGCGTGAGTTATTCCAAGCGAAGTATTTAGAGGAATTTTTACAAAGAAAATTTCTGGGGGCTAAGCGATTTTCGCTCGAAGGAGGGGAGGCGTTTATTCCGATGATACAAGAAATATTTTCTTTGGCCGCGGAGGGTGGGTATGAGATGGGAGTTATTGGAATGGCCCATAGAGGTCGACTTAATGTAATGACAAATGTCTTAAAAAAACCCTACAGGGAACTTTTTCATGAATTTAATACAAATGAGTTTCCCCCTGTTTCTAACGGAATGGGCGATGTCAAATATCATAAAGGGTATAAGACAAAGATCAAAACAAGAAGTGGAAAAAGTATTCAGCTGCTCTTAGCTTCGAACCCAAGTCATTTAGAATCGGTTGATCCAGTTGTAGTAGGAATGGTAAAGGGAATGGAAATGAAAAACGAAGGGAAGATAAAAATTCTTCCAGTCCTTGTTCATGGGGATGCCTCAGTTGCAGGACAGGGTGTTGTTTATGAAACGCTACAACTCTCAAAAATTGAGGGATATGAAGTTTCAGGAGCTTTGCACATTGTGATCAATAATCAACTCGGTTTTACTGCAGTTCCTAAAGAATCTAGATCAACAAGGTATTGTACCGATATTGCAAAGGCATTTGGCTTGCCGGTAATCCATGTAAATGGCGACGACCCATTAGCTTGTCTTGAGGCTGCAAGAATCGCTTTTGAGGCGAGAGATAAATTTCATGTCGATCTATTTATAGATATGTATTGCCACCGTCTTTGGGGACACAACGAGGCAGATGAACCTCGTTTTACAAATCCAAATATATATGAACAAATTAAGAAAAAAGGAGATCTTTATCAAAGCTACATTTCGAAAAATTCTCACTTCTCTGAAAAAGATGTGGAAGAAATGCAAAAAGAGTTTAAGGAAACGTTAGAAAAAGAGTTTAAAGAAGCTGGACCAATAAAAGAGAGCCTAAATAGCATCCCAAAAAAAAGAGATGTAGAAACAAAGGTTTCTGTAGAAAGATTAAAGGAGATAGGGGAAAAAATCACCACTCTTCCAAAAGACTTTACTCCTCACTCTAAGTTAGATAAGCACCTTGTTGAGCGTAAAGAGGCTATCTATGGAAAAGTGGATGAAAAAAACATCGACTGGGCAACAGCTGAAGCCTTAGCCTATGCAACCCTTTTAGAAGAGGGGTTTCACGTTCGTCTTTCAGGCCAAGATAGCAAAAGGGGAACATTTTCTCATCGCCATGCCGTATTGGTCGATCAAAAGAATGAAAATCCTTACATCCCATTAAATCACGTAAAGGAAGGGCAACCACCTTTTAGTGTTTTTAGTTCAGCACTTTCTGAATATGCGGTGATGGGCTTTGAATTTGGATATAGCCTTGGGTGGGAAGAGGCGCTTGTAATTTGGGAAGGACAGTTTGGAGATTTTGCAAATGGCGCACAAATTATAATCGATCAATACTTAGCTTCTTGTGAAACGAAATGGGGGGAAAAAAGTACGATGACACTTTTCTTACCTCATGGTCATGAAGGAATGGGTTCTGAACATACTTCTTGTAGAATTGAACGCTTTTTACAACTTGCAGGGCTTGAAAATTGGCGTGTATGTGCACCCACTACACCAGCGCAATTTTTTCACCTTTTAAGAAGACAGGTATTATCACCTGAGAAAAAGCCATTAGTAATAGCAACTCCTAAAAGCATGCTAAGGTTAGGTCCTTCATTTTCTATGATGCGTGATTTAAGTGAGGGGGGCTTTCAAGAGATTTTAGAGGAAGAAAAACCTAAAGAAGTAAAGCGCCTTATTTTTTGCTCTGGAAAAATTTACTATGAACTGGCGAAGGGAAGAACAGAAGGAGTTTGGATTATTCGAGTCGAACAGCTTTATCCATTAAATGTGAACAAGCTAAAAGAGTGTATTGAAAAAGCAGGCGCTGTTAAAGAGGTTTTTTGGGTGCAAGAGGAGCCAAAAAATCAGGGGGCTTTTGAGTATATTCAACCCTATTTAGAAGAAATGATTCACGTAAAGTATATCGGAAGAGAAAGAAATTCTGTTCCTGATACGGGCTTTATAGCGCGATTTAAAAAAGAGCAAGAAGAGCTAATTAATAAAGCTCTTGGTAAGGAGTGAAGAGATGAAAGTGGTCGTGCCCTCTGTGGGAGAATCTGTAACTGAAGTAACACTTTCTCGTTATATTGCAAATGAAGGCTCTTTTGTAAAAGAGGGAGACCCACTTGTAGAGATTGAATCAGATAAAGCCTCCATGGAAGTCCCAGCTCCAGTATCTGGAAGCATTCATTATAAAGTAAAAGTAGGCGATACCCTTACGATCGGCTCGATTATCGGGGAAATGGATACAGCCGCTAAGCCATCAGCAACTACATCAACAACCAAAGAGACACCCCAAAGTCTGCCTGAATTAAAAAAAGAAGCACCTTTAGTTCTATCAGATACAAATGAAAAGCTTCGCTCCTCTAAAGAGGAGTTTATACAAAGTTTACAGGAAGAAAAGGTGACGCTACCTCCTCTTATGGCTAAGCCTAAAGAAGAAACGCAAGAAAGAAAGGCAATGTCTAAACTAAGAAAAGTAATTGCTAAACGTTTAGTCCAGGTGAAAAACGAAACAGCTATGCTTACTACCTTTAACGAAGTTGATATGAAGGCGATCATGGCGATTCGTGAACGGGAAAAAGAAGCGTTTCAAAAAAGGTATGGAGCTAAATTAACGTTTCTTCCCTTTTTCGTAAAAGCTGTAATTTCTGCTTTAAAGGAGTTTCCTGATGTAAATGCATATATTGATGGAGAAGATATTATTTACAATCAACAAGCGCATATAGGGATTGCTGTCAGCATAGACACAGGTCTTGTTGTTCCGGTGATTAAAAATGCAAATGATCTTTCTTTTGTGGAGATTACAAAAACAATTGGGGATATGGCTCTAAAGGCGCGTGATCGAAAACTCTCTGTAGAAGATATGACGGGGGGGACATTTACGATTACCAATGGTGGAGTATTTGGCTCTATGCTTTCAACTCCTATACTCAATCCGCCGCAAAGTGCAATATTAGGTATGCACAATATTGTAGATAGACCTGTGGCTATTGATGGAAAAATAGAGATTCGTCCGATTATGTATCTTGCTTTAAGTTACGACCATAGAGTGATTGATGGAAAGGAGTCTGTCTCTTTTTTAGTGCATGTTAAAAAGCTTTTAGAAGATCCATCTTTATTTATTTTAGGCGAGTAATCCATGGAAGAAGTATTTGATGTTATATTTGTGGGAGGCGGTCCAGCAGGTTATGTAGGAGCAATCAAAGCTGCGCAACTGGGATTAAAGACAGCCTGTATAGAAAAAGGAAATACTCTTGGGGGTACTTGTTTAAATGTAGGGTGCATTCCTTCTAAAGCACTTTTACATCTAACAGAGGGGATAAAACCTCCCATAGATTTAGTTGATATTATGCACAAAAAAGAAGGGGTTGTTAAAAAACTCACAGCTGGCATTGAATTTCTTTTTAAAAAGAACAAAGTTACCCGCATTTTAGGGGAGGGAAGAGTGATAAGCCCAAACGTAATCGAAGTGGCGGGAAAGGGGTATAAAGCTAAAAATATCGTACTTGCTACAGGATCTTCTCCTATCTCCCTTCCTTTTCTTCCGTTTGATGAAAAAAAAATTCTTTCTTCTACAGGAGCTTTATCCCTTATGAAGATCCCTGAGAAAATGATCGTTATCGGTGGCGGTGTGATTGGTCTTGAATTGGGTTCAGTCTATGCAAGAATGGGAACAAAAATAGAAGTTGTAGAGTTTATGCCAGATATTCTCTCTGAGTTTGAGGAAGATATCTCTAAAGGATTTCGAAAAATTTTAGAGGGTCAGGGATTTGTTTTTCATCTACAGTCCAAAGTCACAGCGGGAGTGGTAAAAGATGATTATGTTGAATTGGAGGTAGAAACCCCAGAGGGGAAGAAAAAATTATTCGGAGATGTTGTTCTTGTTTCAATAGGGAGAAGACCCAATCATAAAGGGTGTGGAATAGAAAATATAGGGATTGAGGTAGATCAAAGAGGGTTTATAAAAATTGATAACTCCTTTAGAACCAGCATTCCAAATATCTATGCAGTAGGGGATGTGGCAGGTCCTCCGATGCTTGCTCATAAAGGCTCAGAGGAAGCTATTGTTGTTGCTGAATTTTTAGCGGGCGATACCCTCGCTCCACTTGATTATGCCTCTATTCCGAATGTGGTATACACAAACCCTGAAATCGCTTCGGTAGGGTTTGGAGAAAAAGAACTGATAGAAAAAAAGATCCCCTATAATAAAGCTGTTTTCCCCTTTATTGGAAATTCTCGTTATATAGCCAATGGGGGAGTTGATCATTGCTTTATAAAAGCATTTTCCCATAAAGAAAGTGGGCACCTTTTAGGGTGCCACATATTAGCGCCACATGCATCTGAATTGATTCAAGGGCCAACGATCGCCATGAAGGCGCGTCTAAAAGTCTCAGATCTTGCAACGACAACTTTTGCTCATCCGACCCTATCAGAAGCCCTTCATGAAGTCTTTCTAACTCTATCCTCTGGCAAACCTATCCACATTTAGATTTATACACCCTATGATTAAAGATTTAGTTTTTTCCAAGCTGGCATCTTGAGCTTTAAAGTTTTTATTATTAACAATCTGTTAAATCTTCTTCGTATGAATATTGGTCATCACGAGGAATCAGAGAACTGTCTAGATTCGTATAATCACTATCATCATTCTCAATCGAATCGACAATCCCATTAAAATTTTCTTCATGAAAATCAGCTTCAATAATTACTTCTGGGGTTAGTTGATTATATGCATGAATACCGGTTAAAATAGCTGCCTTAATTAAGCTTATTTCATTTTTTTCAACTCCAGAAGTGTTACAATCTTTAGAATTGAAGTATTGCCAAGATCCATCTATATTACGTTCTGCTGAAATTTGTAGGTTATCTGGTTCTCTCAGAGCCATCTCAAGAAGCTCCCTGTCTGAACCTATAAGTGCGCACTGAACATTGATCAAATCAGAAGGGGGACTTTGTGTATTTAAAATTTTTTTTGTGATCAGGAGGCGCGCGAAATGCAAAGAGCGAACCAAATCTTGGGCCTTTTGGAGGTGTATCTTGTCTTGATATTCCTCGAAATCTTTTTCTGTAATATTTGGGGTATAGTTAGATACTTTCATTGCAAGATCCGATTCGGTCGCGTTTTTGATAAAGTTGTTTGTATCTGAAAGTTTAAACTCCTCTTTTGTTTTGTGGAAAGGATTTGTTGTTTCTTCAAAATAGTTGAGTGCTCTTGAAAGTTTTGTGGTTGGAATAGACCCTAAGATAGCGTCATTGAGTTTTATAACTTCTTTTTTTGCTGTTGCCATATAGGCTTTTTGTTTTCCAATAAGACCTAGAATCAGATTTTGATTAGTTGCCTTTTGTTCCAAGGTTTCATTTCCATAAAGGGACAAAGAAGAAAGTCCTTTATATGCTTTAACAGCCCCTTCCT
>JBIIKD010000051.1:0-8668 GCA_044233345.1 Chlamydiia bacterium | reverse complement strand
AACACTCGTTCTCTTAGATCAAGCGAATAGGGCTTAGCCATTTGTACCTCCATCTTGTTTGAGATGAAGAAGCATATCAAGTATCAACCAAAAATTAAACTACTATATAAATCTAGGACCTGGACACCCTGGTGCATTTGTTGCTTCTCTCAATCGAGTCATTACAGCTTCTGAAAATTTACACCCCTGTAAATTTACAGTACATCGATTGGAGAGTTTCATAAGACTGTTAAGCGCCGTTAAACCTTGGCAATGGAAAAGATTCAAATTTGTTAAGGCTGTCCAATTACCTATGCTTTCTGGGAGGACTGTTAATGAATTACAGAAATCGCAATAGAAAAATGTCAAGGCTGTCCAATCACCTATGCTGTCTGGGAGGGCTCTTAATGAAGTACAGCCCGTGCAATCGAAAGATTTCAAGGCTTTCCAATTACCTATGCTTTTTGGGAGGGTTGTTAATGAAGTACAGTACCAGCAACGGAAACGTTTTAAGGCTGTGCAATTACCTATGGTGTCTGGGAGGGCTGTTAATGAATTACAGTACTCGCAATGGAAAAATTTTAAGGCTGTGCAATTACCTATGGTGTCTGGGATTGCTTTTAATTTGCAGTGGTCAATTTTTAGAGATTCAAGTCTCTCAACACATGACGTGTCACTGAAAATATCTGGCAAATTTTCAATATCTAAATTTCTAAAGACCAAATGATTTTTATTTTGGTCGTTAAAAAAATTGAGTATTTCTCTTTGTGCAGCTTTTCGATGCTCCAGATTTCCAGAACCATTTTCTACCCATTCATTAACCCTTGCCCTATAATCTATAGGGGCAGTTGAAGATTCAGTGTTTGAGTTTTCATCGCTTCGGATAGTTTTTCTATTATAAATAGCAGCAAATATATTTCCGATCACAGGGATTAAAAGAACTATAGAAAGTGTAGTTGGCTTTTCTTGTAAATAGTTGCGATAATCTTGGCTAAAAAATGATTCGGTATAGTTAAAAAGAACGTATTTTTGAAATAAGAATAGTAGATTAGTGGCCGTGCTAACGAGTGGAATGTAATCAGATGCTCTGTCAAATCTTACAAATAAATTATTATCAATACCAGACATATTACTCCTATTAATATACAAAATACATGAGTCAGAGCTTTAATCAACATCTGAAGGCCTCTTTTGCGCCCTCTTAAATAAAGCTCATTATTAATCAATAATTATATTAAATCTTCATCATTAAAGTCAATTAATTAATTTCTGTATGCGCAGCTTATTCAATTTTGTTTTTGTGATTTTATAAAAATATTTTAAAAAGTGGGGTGTGTAATATTTTATGTTGTTTATCACCAAAAAGCGCTTTTGCGGGAGAGATGTAGGTGGGGGAACTAAATTTTCAATCAGGAGGTGTATACTCTTCGTGAATCAAAATTTTGATTCACGAAGAGTATATAACGCTTTGTCTTTTTTCTTTTGTGAGAAAAATAAAAGTTTCGTATTTCGCGAGGAACTCAAATCTCGGAATCTCAGGGGTGGTGTTATAAAGTTATTTGTGTATAAATCGATTTTGTACGATAAGAGGGAAAAGAGATATTAGGGGTCAAAATGGATAGGAATTTCTTTCTAGGAATTTTGGTGGTAGCGTCATCGAACTTGTTTGGATTAGCTGGACAAATGGAGATAACGCCTGTCGCAACGCGTCTTACACCAACTGCGCCTGAATGGAAAATAGTGCAACAGGAAAATTATGAAACGGGATCTCCTAAGCTTATTTATTTTTATGAAGAAAATGAAAAAGGGGAAGAGAAAGCGGTGCATAAAATTGCTTTTTTCCCAAGTGGTCAAATAGAAGAAGAAGTGGACATTATTGAAATTGGTGCTGAGGAAAAAGGGTACTTTGAATGGAATATGAAAGAGGTGCCGCATGGTGTGTATGTAAGATATTATGCAGATGGATCCATACAAAAAAAATACCATTATGATCGGGGAGTATTTCATGGTCCACAGAAAGAGTTTTATCCAAATGGACAAATGAAAGAAAGCTTTCAGTTAAATCATGGGATAGAAGAGGGGGTATTTACTCGCTTTTATCAAAGTGGAGGAAAAGAGTCTGAGTATTGCTATCTAAATGGAGATTTAGATGGGGAGATTTGGGAGTACTATCCAACTGGTAAGCGAAAAAGTATGTCAACAATGAAAAATGGACAGATAGAGGGCTTTAGTTACAAGTGGCATGAAAATGGTGTAGTGAGAGAAAGAAATTATTTTGTGGATGGAAAACTGCAAAATGATGGAAAAAACCCGGCGCAAATTAGCTATGATCAATACAACGCAATTTTATCAACGAAATATTTTGAGTCTGGAGTTCCTGTTTTAGTTCACAGTACGTACTATCCAAATGGTCAAATACAACAAGTAATTCCCCACAAAGAGGGGAAAATTCATGGCGTGATTAAAGAATTTGGGGAAGATGGAAGCTCGATTGGAGAAGAGGGCTTTGAATTGGGTCTTCCTATTGGTAAGCATTGGAAAAAATACCCAAACGGGAAGATGCAATATGTAGCAGAATATAATGAAGAGGGAGCTCTTATCTCTCCTATTTTGGAATATGAAGAAAATGGGCAGCTTGTTCGAGAATATTTTCTTAAAAATGGCAAATTAGAGGGGCATGCTAGAAAATGGTATGCAAATGGGCAGATAAAAGAAGATTATTTTTATAAAGAGGGAAAGTTTTCTGGGGAGCAAATTTCTTATCATGAAAATGGAAATCCCTATCGGTGCGTTCATTATAAAGAGGGAGTGTTAGAGGGAAAAGGGCAATATTGGCATGAAAGTGGAACCCTTGCTATGAAGGGTGCTTATAAAGAAGGGATGCTCGATGGAGAGGTAATAGAGTGGTATCCTGGAGGAGAGTTGAAAGGGAAGGGTTTTTATTTAGATAAAGAGGCTGATGGAGTTTTTCAAAGATGGCATAAAAATGGAGTCCAGGCAAGCGCGATTCACTACTCTCATGGAAAGTTTCATGGATCTTTAAAAGAATGGAATGAACAAGGAAATTTGATAGGAGATGCATTCTATCAACGAGGTCTAGGCCAAGGAATCCATACAACTTATTATACCGAAGATCGATTGAAAGAGATCAAAGAAATGCAAAATGGAAAAAAACATGGCAAGTTCGTTCACTATTGGCCAAATGAAAATCTAAAAACAAAAGCATTTTACCAACAAGATTTAGCAGAAGGGTTGGCGCAAGGGTGGTTTGAAGATGGAAGGCTAGCGTTTACCCGATTTTATAAAGAAGCGATTCCTGTTGGAGAGCAAAAAGAATATTTTCCAGTTCATTTAGTAGAGGATGCTCAAATTGATCAACTTTCTAAAGTAGCGAACTATAATAGTTCTGGAAAATTGCATGGAGAACAAAAAAGCTTTTATTCAAATGGAAATATACAATCGATCGTTACCTATGATGGAGGTGTCCTTCAAGGATTAAAAGCACTTTGGACGGAAATTGGAGAGCTTTATTGCGAATGTTGGTATGAGAATGGGCAGCTAGAAGGGAAGTATTGGCAGAAAGACAAAAATAAGTCAGAAACAGTGATCTATTATGAAAAGAATAAAAAGCATGGGATTTATGAGATTTATTATCCAGAAGACACTAAGCATGGGAAGATAAAAGCTCTAGAGGCAACCTATATACGAGGAAAGCTTCAAGGGGAAATGAATGAGTACAACGAAATAGGAAATAAAATACGGACAGTTCTCTACAAAGATGGAATAAAAGAGGGTGTAGGTCTTGTCTTTGACGCAAGAGGATTACTTGTGATGAAGGTTCCTTTTCATAATGATTTGAAAGATGGAGAGCTTATTCAATACTTTCCAAATGGTCGTGTCCAAAAAATAACTCCCTATCTTCACGACAAAATTGATGGCACAGAGAGAACGTTTTTCATTACGGGACTGATTGCAAGTGAAGTTACCTATGTAAATGGGATGTTTCATGGTCCTTCAAAATCGTGGAATGAGAAAGGGGTTTTGATTTTTGAAGGGGAGTATGTGCAAGGAAAGAAACATGGTAGATTCAATAAGTACTATGACAACGGAGCTCCACGTATTTTACAACACTTTCAAGATGATGCTCTTTTAACTAAACAGCAGTTCGATCCTGAAGGAAATACTGTTAGCTAACATTAAAGATCCTTGCAAAATAAGAGCCTGTTGAAAAAATAAGTCAAAATTCTTTGTTTATTGAGAAATGGTGAGTTGAAGATCGGTATTGAGGTGGTAGCCTTCGTTGAATTTTTTAAGAAGATTTTCTTTTGTGTAAGAGATGGTTGTTACTTCTGGGGCTAGGGGCGTTGTAATAGTCTCTTTATAAAAAAGAGCTGGTTCATCTTTGGGGAGAACTTTTTCAAAAAATGTGCGAAGAATTCCTTTTGAATGGAATCCATTTTTTTTCAATGTTAAAGAGATTTGTGATTTGTCAAAAATGCCAATAAAGGCTTCTGTCGATAATTTGGGATATTTTAGGGTGTTCTCTGCTGTTAGTGCACAAAAAGAGTCGTTTAATTAGATTGTTTGATTGGGGCAGTATTGATTTGAAAGAATAAAGCTTTTTGTTTGTGTTCTTTTCATTTCTTTTAAACAATCGAATAGATCGATTTCATGTGTTAAAGAAATAAGATCTGTTCCTAATACAAAATAGGGGTTTTCCTCTTTCATTTCGATTCGTAATTGATCTTCTAAAACGACGTTTGTTTCTCCAACATTACGGAGAAATTTTACTTCAGGATAGGCGTTTTTGAGTTTTTCATAAGCGTGATTAAAATCTTCATTTGAAGCGGTGTAGACAACTGTTATGGAGCTTATATTAGATATGTTTGAAAGATAAGAGGAGAGGGAGGTATTTAGAAAAAGGGGATTATCTTCTGAAAGGATCACCATGGGAAGGGGTTTGCAAAAGGATTCATATTGTAAATTCGTGGGGATGAATGTCGTTGGAAGCGGTTTGTAGTTGGGTAGACGAAGGATGTACTCTGTAATATGATCTTGAAGTCTATTTAATACTTTGTAGTTATTGATTGGATTCTCGTCGTTGATTACATAGAGAATATCTGGAATGAATAAGACATGTTTTGGGGCCATTTCAATCATAGAAAACATCAGTTGTAGATCTTCAGAATTGGGAAGAAAGTCCCCTTGATATAAGAGATCTTTTAGTTTGATTTGTCTAAAGAGTCCGGCATAAAAGGTTCTTAGCATACTGATATAAAAATCACGGTGAGCGCGAATCGATCCACCATCTAAAATTTTAGGGGGAATTGCATTCCCAGAAATTCGTTCATATTTAGGATAAATAATAGAAGAGCCATAGGTCATCCAGACATCTGGATTTTGGTAATAGCGATTTACATTCTCTAAAACATGATCGTGAGCAAGCCAGTCATCCCCATCTAGACATGCAATGATTTCATGATCTGCACACATAGAATAGGCTTTGTAAAGGTTGGGGAGTTTTAATTTTCTTGTTTCATTGCGAATAAGTGTTACTCGATCAGACATTCCTCTATATTCAATATAGTCTCGTACCCGTTCATAGGTTTTGTCAGTAGAGCAATCATCAATATAGATCACTCTGTAATGATCATACGTTTGATCGAAAACCGATTGAAGATTTTTTATGCAAATGGATTCATTGTTATAAGAGGCTATGACAAATACAAAGGGCTTTTTTTCAGTGATCGGATATGCAATCGTGAGATCAGGTGTTGCAGAATTGTTTTTTTGTTGGAATGTTGCATAGGTTTTTCGTGCGATTCTCTTTATTTTTTTTAAAGGAAAAATAGAGCCTATAGAGAATCCAGTGATCAAGATTATACCGATGATCCATTTTGAATAACGCTTCATTTTATCCTTTTAGAAAAAGATCGATTATAGGAGGCGAATATTTTTAATGAAAGAAAAACGAGAGTTCCATTAACGTGTTTCTTTAATTTAGGTATAAAGATGATAAAATATTTGTGTTTTTTAGGTTGGTTTTTTTCTTGCGCGTTTCTCTCCCTTTTGTTTTTCACAAAACCAATAGGAAAATTTTTCGGTAAAAGAATCGAAAAAGAGTTAAATATTGCCCATGAAGTAAAAGGGGATGTGGTAGAAAAACATTTAGTTGTTGTCGTTCCTTCTTATAATAATGAGCGTTATGCATCTAAAAATATCGCCTCTATCTGCAGCCAAAACTATACAAATTTTGAAGTGATCTATGTCGATGACGCTTCTACAGATCATACGTATCAAGTGGTGCTAGAGCAAATTGCGCAGTTTGGTATGGAAGAAAAATTTAAAGTGATTCGTAATTCTAAAAACAAAGGAGCGATGTACAATCATTATACGATGGCTCACATGTGTAAAGATGAGGATATTGTAGTTGTTTTAGATGGAGATGATTGGTTTGCAAATGAGGATGTGCTTAGTAAAGTAAATAGATACTATGCAAACCCAGATGTCTGGATGACCTATGGTCAATACCTCTCTTATCCCGATTACGCGCGTGGTTGCTCCGCTCCTGTTTCGCAAGAGTATTTAAAAAATGGAGATATTAGAAAAGATCCGTGGCGCTATTCTCATTTACGAACCTTTTATGCAGGACTTTTTAAGCAAATTAAATTGGAAGATTTTCTCTATCAAGGGGAGTTTTTTAAAGTTTCTTGTGACGTGGCCATTATGTTTCCTTTGATTGAAATGGCAAGGGAGCACTGCTATTTTATTCCAGATATTTTGTACATATACAATTACCAATCACCAATTAATGATGCAAAAGTTAGGGAGCCCTTTCAAAAGCAGATGGAAATGGTGATTCGGGATTTGCCGAAGTATGTAAAATTAGAAAGTCCCTTTCCTGGAAAAGAAGAATCAACATGTGATGTTATAGTTTTTTCTTACAATAGACCTCTTCAGTTGTATGCTTTTTTGGAGTCTTTTTATAAGCATGTAAAGGGGTATAGAACTATATCTGTTATTTATAGAAGTGACGAAGAATATGTCGATGGATATGCAATTGTAAAAAAAGATTTTCCTGCTGTGCATTTTTTTTCTCAAGAAAATCCGCCGCATGATTTTAAACGACTTACTTTGGAGGCTCTATCTTTAGACGCAAATCATGTTGTTTTTGCGGTAGATGATGTTCTTGTAAAGGAGGATATTGATCTTAAAAAAGATATGGAAGAAATGGACTGGAAGGGAGCGTATGGATTTTTTTATAGGCTTGGCGATCATGTAGACTATTGTTATATGCTAGATAGGCCTCAAAAAGTTCCCTCGTTGATTGAATTTTCTGAAGATCTCTATGGGTGGGTTTTTGAAAAAGGTGATGCTGATTGGGCTTATCCGAATGCCCTAGATTTTGTGCTGTATCGAAAAAAAGAGATTCAATCAGCTTTTCTTTCATTAGATTATACGAATCCTAATAAATTAGAGGGAAACTGGAGCCGGTTGGCAAATGTGAAGCAGATAGGCCTTTGTCATAAAAATTCAAAAATTTTGAATATTCCGGTAAATATAGTATCAACCTTTCAAAACCGCTCAATGAATAGCTATTCGGCAGAAGAATTAAATCTGATTTTTCTAGATGGATTGAAGTTTGATACAGCTCCTTTTGAAGGAATGCTGAATAAATCACCTCACATTGAAGCAGACTTAACGTTTATTCCAAGGGAATCTTAAGATCAGTTTTAAAAAATCACCTTGTTTTATGATCCAATTACTTGGAATATGTGAGTAGTATGAAAAAGAGATTAAGTGTTTTTTTTCTAATAACTTTTTTATTGCTGAGTGTTCATCAGCTACGGAAAGATTATCGAAGGCATAGAGAGGGTTTTTCTTCTTATAAACCGATTTCTATCGATAGGGTAACCGAAAAAAAGAAGTTTGTTGTTGTAATTCCTTCTTACTGCAATGAAAAATATGCAGAAAAAAATCTCAGATCTGTTTTTGAGCAAGACTTTGACAATTATAGAGTGATTTATATAGATGACTGTTCAAATGATAGAACATTAGAGATTGCTTTGAAGGTAACAGAGCGCTTTGGAATGCAAGAGCGAGTAAAGTTTATTCGAAATAGCTCTAATAGGGGGAGAACGGCGAATGATTACTATGCGATACACTCTTGTGAAAATGATGAAATCATTGTTTGTTTAGATGGTGATGATTGGTTTGCCCATACAGGTGTTTTATCAGAGTTGAATAGATACTATAATGATGAAAATATTTGGATGACCTACGGGCAGACTATGACGTATCCAAATTATGAAAGGTGCGGGGGAAAGGAGCCTCTTTTTAATCGATTAAACACGGGGAATGTCCGTGCCTATTGGCATTGTTTTCGATACTATGAATGGATTTTTAACCAACCAAGAACCTTTTATGCAGGGCTTTTTAAAAGACTCAAAGTAAAAGATCTTTTTTATGAGGGCAAGTTTACAAAGGTGGTTGGAGATGTTGCTATGATCTATCCCCTTTTAGAAATGGCAAGGGGGCATGTTGCATTTGTTCCTAATATCGCCTACATCTACAATAAAGAAACTCCACTCAGTGATGGTGTTCTTAGAAAAAAAACACAAGATGAAATGCATAAAGTTTTTTTTGCTAAAGATCCTTATCCACCACTTATAGAAGATCCAAGAAATCA